>NZ_JAYFER010000450.1:0-3421 GCF_055795065.1 Lyngbya sp. CCY1209 | reverse complement strand
ATCCAAGGGGATGGAAGCCTTACCGGGAGGTTATTTCAGGCATTTCAGCCCTATTTCATTCCCGAACGAATCGCACTGCAAACATATAGATAACACATCTGGGGCCTCCTTGGACAAACGAAGAGAGAAAAGAGAAGAAAAATGTTGCCTTTTAAATTTAATAATTGGGGTCAAAACCCGGTCAAATCGAAGGGCGATCGCCACGATAATATCCCCACCACCAACCCCATAAAATCCACCCTCTATAGCGCGGGGCAAGGGTGTCGGGTGTAGGATGTAGAGTGTAGGGAGTCGATCGCGCCATTCCGGATGTCATCAACATCACCGACACAAGCGCCGACGGCAACATCGGCCGGCATCTGCTCTGGGGCGATCGCCTTTTTTGGTCATGTAGAGATCGATGGGATAGCAGGTGAATCGGCATGGATCCGCGATCGCCAACGAAATCATCCCACATTTGATCCCGATCCCGCTAAGAGTCCGTTCGGCCTCGGCTGTTCGACTGGTAGGAATCCCCGTCCGTTTACGGCGGGGAGGATGTCAAGTGGGACGAATCGGAGATTTGTGTTAACATCCAGACAATCTGGCTGGCGACTTGCGGAAGCCACTCCGGAAAAAATGGGTCGGCGGTTCGGGAGAAAAATTCGGACTGGCTTCGTCTGGGAAGCTATCTGGGGAAAGGCGACCGGGATAGCAACGGATGGCTTCATCGAGCCCCACCTTCCGGGTCCGGCGGCACTATGGGGAATCTGCCCGAGTCCGTACCCTATCCGGAAAGGATTCCCGTAAAGAGAAGTTATGACCAATCTATTTGTCGAGTCTGAATGATCGGGATTGTAAGTTAAAAATATGATGAAATCGTTTGTTCGTATCGGTCTGGTATTGGGAGTCATTGGCAGCCATTTGCTCCTCAACCCGGTGTCTTTGCCTTGGAAAGCATCCTCGCCCCTGCTGGGAACGGCTCCCGTTCAGGCTTTGACGATTGATGAGATCAAAGCGAAACTCGGCCCCGTCCCGGTTTTTACGATTACGGATGCCAACGGTGCGCCGCTGGTGGCAACGGTTCCGGCGGGACAGAACAGCAGCGACACCGCTTCGGTAGCCGGGGTGTTTATCAGTCGCCAGGATGCCCTCAAGTTTGTGGAAAATTTGCGAAACCGCAATCCGGAATTGGCGAATTCGGTGCGGGTCACTCCCGTTTCTCTGGGTGAAGTGTACCAGATGAATGAGCAGGGACGAAATAATCCCGACGACCTCCAATTCGCCTACGTCCCGGTACAAGCGCAGGTGGATTCCGCCCGGGCCGTGATGGAGCAAAATGGCCGATCGCCCAACGAGTTCAACGGCGTGCCCCTGTTCATGGCCAAAGGGGGCCCGGACGACGGATATCTGACCATTCAGCGCGGGGAGGAGCAGGTGATCCCGATGTTCTTCTACAAGGAAGATTTGCAGGGGATGCTGACCCAGTTCCAGCAACAACAACCGGATTTGATTTCCTCTGTCACTATCCAGGTGGTGCCGCTGGAGGCGCTGCTGGAGGCGTTCCGCACCGATGACCACCAGTTTTTGGATCGGATCATCTTGGTTCCGCCCCGGGAAACGTTGCAATATCTCAGAGATAATCAACCCTAGATGGGGGCAAGTTGCTGAGGATGGGCGATCGCGACCGACGTTTACCTGAAAGCCCCACCCTGTCCGGTTCTCAACTGTGGCAGTGGTGGCGGCAGGCGCGGACGGATGCGATCGCCGCCGAGATTTCCCCCATCGAGTTAGACCGACTCCTGGAAGCCTTCAGCGACCTGGAACGGCTGGACCTGCGGTGGGAATCGTTCCGCGATCGCCCCCAAATTGCCCTCAAACGCCCCTGGCCGGAAATTGTGGAACTGTGGGATCGCCGCCTCAAAGAACGGGTCCCCCTGCAATACCTGCTGGGGACAGCCCACTGGCGACATTTTTCTTTGACCGTGGCCCCCGGCGTCCTCATCCCCCGCCCGGAAACGGAGTTGATTGTCGATTTGGCCCGGGGGGCGGTTGAAGAAATCGGGAAAAACCTGGCGGAAGGGGATTGGGCGGATCTGGGAACCGGAAGCGGCGCGATCGCCTTGGGGTTGGCGGAGGTGTTCCCGAAAGCCACCATCCACGCCGTCGATCGCTCTCATCAGGCCCTGGCGATCGCCCGCCACAACGCCAAAATCTCGGGTTGGGAACATCGAATCCGGTTCTATCAAGGATCGTGGTGGACCCCCCTGACATTTCTTAAAGGAGAGGTCTGCGGCGTGGTCTCCAACCCCCCTTACATCCCCTCCGAGGAGGTTTTGAACCTGCAACCGGAAGTCACCCGCCACGAACCCCACGAAGCCTTAGACGGCGGCTCAGACGGCTTGGATTGCATCCGCCACCTGGCCGCGGCGAGTCCCGACTATTTGCGATCGGGGGGAATCTTCATCGTGGAAATGATGGCCGGCCAGGGAGAAGCCGTCGCCGAAATCCTCCGTTCCCAGGGCAATTACCACTCGATCCAGATCGTCCCCGACCTGGCCGGCTTAGATCGATTCGCGATCGCCCACCGAAAATGATGAAATTTTAGATTGTAGGGGCGCAAAGCCGGCGCCCTGATGTTAGATTCTCCTCCCCACACCCCACCGAGCACACCCCACACCCCAATTCAAATGCCTCTGGTTTCCACAGAAAAACTGGTCCAAGCCGCGATCGCGGGAGATGCGGTCGTCAGTTTTCCCACTGATACCGTCCCGGCGTTGGCGGTCTGGCCCGATCGCGCCCCCCTGATTTTCGAGGCGAAACGGCGTCCGCCGGACAAACCGCTGATTCTGATGGGTGCGATCGCCGAATCGCTGTGGCCCTTCGTGGACGGCCGACCCGACGAGTTGCAATTTTGGCAAAAAATCGCCCGCCGCTATTGGCCTGGGGCGTTAACCCTCGTCCTCCCCGCCTCCGAAGCGGTGCCCCCGGTGATGAACCCCACCGATCCGACGACCATCGGCCTGCGGGTTCCCGATTGTGCGATCGCGCGAGAAATTTTGCGGCGCACCGGTCCCCTGGCCACCACCAGCGCCAACTTATCGGGACAGCCGCCCCTTTTAACCGCCGGAGAAATAGTCACCCAATTTCCGGAGGTTTTGACCCTGGATGCTGCGGAGGGTTGGAAAGCGATCGCCCCCATTCCCTCCACGGTGGTCCGGTGGACGGAACAGGGGAGTTGGGAAATATTGCGGCCCGGCTCGGTGAATTTGGAGGTTGAATCGTGACTGGCCCTCTCCCCCAACCCCTCTCCCAATTCTGGGCGAGGGGAGCAATTGTCCGGTTCCCCCCTATCTCCCCCCTTACTCCCCCCTTACTCCCCCCTTTCAAAGGGGGGCTGGGGGGGATGGGGGCTGGGGGGGATGGGGGTTGGGGGGGATGG
>NZ_JAYFER010000449.1:0-713 GCF_055795065.1 Lyngbya sp. CCY1209 | reverse complement strand
TTTGCTGCTGCTACGAATACGATTTACTTGTCTCAGGAGTTGGTGGATGAGAATTCGGGGAATGTAAATGCGATCGCTTCTGTTTTGTTGGAAGAATATGGTCATTATATTGATGCTGAAATGAATGCGATCGATTCTCCTGGGGATGAGGGGGATATTTTCGCGAATTTGGTTGTGGGTCAGGGGTTGAGCGAATCGGAATTATTGGCATTGTGGGGTGAGGATGATAGTGCGATCGTTGTTTTGGGTGGGGAAGAAGTGGCGATCGAACAAGCAAATGTTTCCTGGCTTGGAGGTAGTGGGGATTGGTATAACCCGCGCAAGTGGAGTGGTGGCAAAGTTCCCAACTCTAGCGATAATGTAACTGTGGAAGCCATAGGGGAGAGCGTCAAAATCAATTTCTCAAAGGGAAATCCTAATATTCAGGATTTATTTTTGGCAGCTAAAGGGGGTGGCTCTTTAAGTTTGAATGGCTTAACAACTTTAGGAAACGACACAGACATTTTAGCGGAAGGAAATAAAAGCATAGTCAAGTTACCCAACTTAAAGACATTTTCAGGCAAAGATGTTTCCAGCCCTTCCTATATTATGGTCAAAGATGGTGGTGAAGTTGAAGCAAAAAAACTCACCGCCCTAAAAGAGGTAGATTTATATGCCACAAACAGCCAATTAAATTTGTCAGGAATCAAAACTTTTAGTGGCACAACTGATAC
>NZ_JAYFER010000448.1:0-27470 GCF_055795065.1 Lyngbya sp. CCY1209 | reverse complement strand
ACCCTGATGTCGAGGGAATTTCCCCTCCCTACACCCTACACCCTACACCCTACACCCCCTCTAGCAGCGCTATAATTTGGAACAAAAATTTGTTATAATAGAAGGTGAAATATTGCCGAATTAAAATTGATTATGGATGTCAAGTTTCGGGAATGCAATCCCTTCGATATTTGGATTTGGCTGCGGTTCGAGACGGTCCCGGCTCCGATGGAACGGCAGTACATTGAAGAGGTGTTCGACTCCTGGTTTTTGTTGGGGAAATTGGGGGGGTTCAACGCGGAGAATTTGCAGGTTCAGGAGGCGGGGGTCGATCTCAACTATATCAGCTACGACGGCGATCGCGGCGCGGAGAGTTTGATGGCCCTCATGCACAACATGGGGGAGGTCGAATATCAGGGGGTTTGGGCGCGGTGCTGGTTCGATCTGGGGACGAGCGACACCTTCGCCCTGGACGTTTTGATCAATGCATTCGATCGCTTGAGTCGGGAATATGTGGTCATCGAAGAACTGATCGTCGGCGGACAGAATGAAGATTGGGTCGGCGATCGCGATCGCCACGAACCGGATTTCGTCGATTATAATTAGGGGCGATCGTGCTGACATTTTCGAGGCTATGGCGAAACCAAAAATTCGGGTGCTGGCATTGGGATTGGTGCGGGAGGGCGATCGCATCTTTGTCTCCCAAGGATACGACTCCAAAAAACAGGAAACCTTCTACCGCGCCTTGGGGGGAGGGGTGGATTTTGGCGAAAATAGCCAGGATGCCCTGCGGCGGGAGTTCAGGGAGGAACTTGGCGCGGAAATTGCCGATATTGAATATTTGGGTGGCCTCGAAAGTATTTTTGTCTATAATGACAGGCAAGGCCATGAAATCATTCAACTGTACCGCTGTCGGTTCGTCGATCGCCAATTTTACGAAACCGAGTCCGTGACCTTCCAGGAAGGCGATCGCGAAAAATTAGCCATCTGGGTGCCCATCTCTCGATTCCGGTCGGGCGAATTAAAACTCGTTCCCGAAGACTTCCTCAGCTACCTCGATTAAATCGGCACACTTGTGGTTATGAATTACTTCGTCGCTTCGCCTCCCCAATCCCGGGCTTCCGCCAACCTGGAGTTCGATACCTTCATGCTCCAATTCACCGCCTTGGAAGGGGTGGCGATCGAAGAAAACTACAGCGTCCGCGATCGCATCACAGCCTTCCGCAAAATCTACTACGATTCCCAAACCGACGCCCGAACCGACGCCGGGGCGACCTTCGGCGGCGGCCTGTGGAACGTTCTGATTCCCGAAGCCCGTTCCACCCCCCTGCCCTCGGGCTGGTCTTCCGCCAAATGGCGGGGGGCCGTGCAGTTTCTCCGCAACCACCAAGCCATCCCCATCCACGGAACCGGCGTCGATATCGGACACCTATTCGCCGGGGCCGACGCCGGCCAATATCCCGATGCCGTCAGCCTCGCCGGGGGGTTGGTGCGGATGCGTTCCAATCAGGAAGCCGCCACCTTTGTCGGGGATCTCGGCAGCGTGGTGGTGGAGTACATTTACGGAAATCCCGCCCCCTTCGCGGACGTCGCCCAAATGCGATCGCCCCTGTTGGAAACCTACTACGACGGCGACAAAGGACGCATCGGCAAAGCCGACATGGCCGGAAATGCTGACTCCTACGCCATCCACTTCGACCGGGCCCAAACCCTCACCCAAACCTTACTGGAATATTACACCGCACCGTCCGACGGCGCCGGGCGCCGCTACCGGACCTTCGCCCAAAAAATCGGCCTGGGAACCCCCGACGGCGGCCGTTTTTCCGGAGACACCCCGGACTGGCGGCGGGAGTTGCACGAACAGGTTTTCAACGCCGCCCTCGCCTACGCCGCCGCCACGGGACGGCGGGGCGATGTCGTCCTGATCCTGGCCAATCCCACCCCCGACATCTTGGGACTGACCCCCCGACAGGCCTATTGGAATGTGGCTCGCTGGGTGGTGGATTTGTTCGTGAGCCGAATGGCTCGGTTTGCGAGTCGGGAATGAGATGGGAAAATTCGGATACACTGGAATTGGCGAGATGCGATCAAACCGACCCCGCCCCCGGTTTCCGGGCACTCGCTGATTTCCCTCACCCGATTCCCCATTCCCCATTCCCCATTACCTGGCCCTGGCGCCATAGCATCGAGACTTCCAATCCATCGATTATTAATTCTCAATTCTCAATTCTTAAAAAAACCCTTAGATGTGAAGAGGCGATCGACCCATGTCCCACCACCAACACCACCAACATCACCCCCACCACCAACACCACCACCCGGAGCAACACCACCATGCCGAGAGCCCTCCCAATCCCCTATTGGAGAAGTTGCGGGCGATCGCCAAACCTAGAATTTGGGGACCCGTCGGCGTGATTTCCTTCGTGGGCCTGTTCGTCTGGCAGGTGTCGGAACACCCGGACTGGTATCAAGTCGAAATTGGATCGGAAGTTTCCACCGACGGCCTCACCGCAGAAGAACGGGCGATCGCGGCAGAAATTGACAGTTCCGGGTTGTTAGCCGAACAACTGCACCTGGGCAAACCGGAGGACTTCAACTTCTTCAACACACCCATTCAGGGGGGGGAAGACGTCTTGGAAGCCGCAAGGCAACCCGACAGCGACGATCGCCCAACTGTCACCCTACCCGAACCTGAGCTTCCCACCCTGCCCACATTCCTCCCGCAGCAGCCATCCCAACCGGCGACCGGCAATCCCTTCGCCCCCACCCCGGCATCGCCACCCTCCCAGACGGCCCCCGCCGCCCGATCGAATCCCCTGGGGATGCCCAACTTCGGCACCGCCCCCTCCCGGTCAAACGACCCAACCGAGACGAAGGACCCGACTCTCCCCGCCAGCCCCCTGCAGGCGGCGATGGACCAGTATCTCTTGCAGTCGCAACCCGAAAGCACCGCCCCAACCCAAGAAACGACCGCCGACCCCATCGACGCCACCGGAAGCTTCAATCCCATTTCAGTGGCAACCCCAACCTCCCAACCCGCCGCCGGCGACGTTCCCTATACCGGCATCCCCCTGCCGGCATCGGCCCCAGCCGTCCAGGTTCCCGAACCCACCTGGGTTGTCCCCCGCACCGTCACCGCCATCGACGGCACGGCGGCCCCCGTACAAACGCCGGCGACCAACCCCTACCAAACCAATACCGCGCTGCCCCAACCCGTACCCCAGGCCCAGCAGCCCAACGCCCGACCCGCGCCGGTGTTGCCCCCCAATCCGGCTAACCCCTACGGCCAATATAATTTCACGGGAACCAACCCCTACGCCCGGTCGCCCAACTCCGGCAACTTGGGCACCTCCGGCAACCCCAGCTATCAGACGGCGACGCCGAACCCCCAAAATTACGTCGTCGGTCCGTCGAATTTGAACCGTACCGGTCAAAATCCGGTCGTCCGACAGCAGACCCCCTTTACTGCACCCCGGCGCACGCCGGGACGGACGATCGGCGGCGGCCGGATCAATACCTTCTCGAACCCTTAGTCGTAAAGTTTTATAAGGTTTTGAACGAGTTCTTTTGATGCGGTGTTAACGTGGAAAGATAGTATATCTAGGTATACGTCGTGTCTGCAACTATCCAGTTTATCGACGGACTGGACGAGGAACTGGGTGGGGTTAGCCTCCGCAAACGTCGGGACAGCAACACCAAGATTGTCGTTTTAGTCTTCAACCAACTCAAGGCGATCGAACGCCTGAGGGCCTACCGCAAACAAATCAGCCACCTGTGGCTGCGGGACGACGAGGGAGAAATCCGCGTCAGCCCCACGGGGGTCAAATTCTTCTATATGGAAGATGACGAACTCTCGAAGGCGGAATGTTCTTTTGAGGTGGAGTCGGAGGACGTTTTCGAGCGGGTGATGCGGTTCTTGCACCGCTACGCCGACGAACACGGGTTCGAGTACAGTCCGGCTTGATCTTTCACCGGCGATCGCTTCACCGGGATTTCTTTATAATAAAATCGACGTGAGAGCCGTTTTGATATGAGTGACGCGATCGCCCTCAAAACCCTGAAAGCAGAACCGATCGCCCCCGATCGCTTTCGGCCCTATGGACAGGTTATCTTCCCCGCCACAGACGGCCAACCCTACGGTCGCGAGGATGCCCAACTCGATTTGAGCAACGGCACCCCCCGATTTTACATCATGCGCCTCACCGAACGAGGCCGAGAATTTCACGCCATCACCCGCCACGTCCGCTGTACCCAGTGTTTGGGCTCCCTGGAGGGGAAAGAGTGGCTGATAGCCGTCGCCCCACCTTCAAAGAGCGATCGCCCCGATTTGGACCAACTCGCCGCCTTCCGCATCCCCGGCAATTGCTTCATCAAATTGGAGGTGGGAACCTGGCACGCCGGCCCCTATTTTGATGGCGCGGATTTTATCGATTTTTATAACTTGGAATTGAGCGATACAAACGTCGTCGATCACTTCACCCATAACTTCAAAAAACAGGACAATCTCCGGTTTGAAATCATCTAGCGCTGCACCCCACACATGGCGAATTGGAATTCATAATTATTAATCGTTATAGCAGTGCGCGCAGCGCTATTGTTGACAAGTCGAGGCAGCCCCGAAAACTTCCAAACTAAGTTCTCAAGGGTTCCCGACTCCCGATTATCGAGGACCGCGCGCAGCGCTATAATTGTTAATTGTTAATTTCGAGATTTTTCCAGCAATTCCAGAATGCCGCGATCGTCAAAATTTTGGGACAGTTGTAAAATGCGATCGCTGAACTGGGAATAACCTCGATCCAATGAGGGCAACCGTTGGGCTTCTATTTCGATGGTTTCAATGTCGCCAATTTTAGCCGCTTGATAGATAGCTTCCAGCAGTTCAAATGGGGGAATTGTTGGGGTAAAATTCGGACGTTCGGTCGAATTTTCGTCCGCCCCTTTACCGTCATAAACCCACTGCAAGGGGAGATATTTTTTGAACTCCTTCAGGAGGCGATTTAGGTCGATAGGTTTGGGGATAAATTGATTGCAACCCGCCGCGATCGCCTGTTTTTCATCGAGATTAGAAACGCTGGCAGAAGAGGCGATAATGGGCAGGTCGCGGTAAGCGGAATTCCGAATTTTTTTAATCATTTCATACCCGCCCATTAAGGGCATTTTTAAGTCCGTGATCAGCAAATTCGGGCAAAATTCTGCCAACTTTTCCCAGCCTTCCAAGCCGTTGTCGGCTTCTTCGACAATAAAACCGAGAGGCCGCAGAAAATCAGCCAAAACCGACCGATTCACCGCTTCATCATCGACGACCAAAATTGTCTGCCGTTCTCCGGTATAGCCGACAATTTTGCCGAGATCGAGGGGAAGCTGATGGGTTGTGCTTTCCGATGCCAAAGGTAGGGCGAGATGGAACCAAAAGGTACTGCCTTCGCCGCGGGTGCTCGCCACTTCGATCTGACTTCCCATTAAATTCACCAATTGGTGACAAATCGCCAAACCCAAACCCGTTCCCTCGCTCCGTTTGGAGGTATCCCCCACCTGTTCAAAGGGCAAAAAAATTGTCTCCAGTTGTTCCGGAGTCATCCCCACCCCCGTATCTTTGATGAGGAAACGGATAACAGCCAGAGGCGGGGACTCGGAGTCGGAATCGTCGCCCGCAGATTGACTCGGTTTCGGATTTTCTGCCGCTTCCGTTGCGATCGCGTCAATGGTAAAATACACCTCTCCCACGTCGGTAAACTTCACCGCATTTCCCAGCAAATTGATCAAAACTTGGCGGAGGCGTTTGTCGTCAACCATGACGTAGTTCGGAATATGCTGATCGCACCGATAATTGAACTCGATTCCCTTCCGTTCAGCCCGGATGCGGATGATTTCGGATATCCCCAGCAAAAAGGAGGGCAAATGCACTTCTTTCGGGAATAATTCCAGTCGCCGCGCCTCAATTTTTGCCAGGTCGAGAATATCGTTGATCAGGGTGAGCAAATGGGAACCCGCCTGATAAATTACGTCAACTCCTTTGCGGTGGGAGCCGAGATCGTCGGCCTGTTGGAGAATTTGGGCGTAACCGAGAATTCCATTCAGGGGAGTCCGCAACTCGTGGCTCATGTTGGCTAAAAACTCGCTTTTGGCTTGGTTCGCTGCATCCGCGACGTTGCGGGCTTCTTCGAGTTGATGAGTGTAAATTTCGATGCGTTCTACGAGTCGGTTGAATGCTTCAGCGAGGGAGCCGATTTCATCTTTCGTCATCTGGGGACAGCGGAGCGCGAAGTTGGAATCTTCGGTCACTTGGCGGGCGACTTGTTCGACCGCTTTCAGGGGGTAGGCGATCGCGTGGCTGGTGGCGATCGCCAGAAAAATAGCCACGATGACCGACCCTGCGATACTGCTCAAAACGATCAGATTCCGCAACTTTTCGGCTTGCACCAAATCCCGTTCCGCATTTCGATATTGTCGGTCGATCGCCGTTTTTAGCCGCAACAAAGTTTCTAGGAGGCGATCGAACTTTACCTCCATTTCTTTCGACTTCCGGCGATTCAGGGCCACCACAATTTGATTTCTCGCCGCAGGAATTTCCGCGTCGGTCAGGTTGGGGGGGTCGAGGTCTTGCCAGAGCGTTTTGACCCATTCTTCATACTCGTCCGTCGTCTCCCGGTACTGTTGGAGCGTCGCCCTCAATTGGGGAACATCCGCCTCCGAAAATTGGGCGTAGCCGTCGAGAAAGGTTTGAAATTCCCCGACCTTTTCTTCCACTTTACGGACATCATTTAAAAACTTCTCTGATTCATAGTCAAACCAAATGCTATCTCCCAACACCATGAGCAGGCGTTGAGGGTGAATTTGGGTGGATTTGATGCTGTTATCTAAATCGGAGAGAAGCTGCTGTTGACGGTCGGCGATCGCCAGAGAAAGACGGGCTTGATACTGATAATAATTGCCGATATACAACCCGCTCAAAGACCCCAAAACGGCTACGCCGAGAGAGATGGTGGCGCTAACCGCGATCTTTTGCACGATGCTAAATTCGCACAACCGACCCATGAGAGCGTTCGCTGGCTTGAGCATAATATCAAATCCTGATAATTGACCACAAAACATCTGTGGTGGAGGGAGTAGGGAGTCGGGAGTAGGGAGTCGAGTTTTCCTCTTTCCCTTGAGTCCTCCCGATGTCCGAGTATTTAACCGGATCTGATATAAAAAGACACGGAGGGACACGAGTTAGTTATCAATTATAAATGCAGGGCATCGATTTCGACCACAGAGGTCGATGGGAAACAAAAGCACCCGACGGACGAATTATAAGTCGATACGCGATTCCACTCTCCGTGAATTGACGAAAGCCCCCGAGTCTCGTACCGGCTTTGAGGTTGACGCGATCGATTCCCCTTCAATCGGGAGCGACGAAACCGCCTTCTCCAATGGCTCGGTAGACTTCGCGAATCATATCATAGTCGCCGTCTTCCACGGCGACGAGGGTCGATTCTTGGAATTTTTCGTTGGCGCGGACCGAGGATAAGGCGGCAATTAAATCTTGTTGTCGGGCGATGGCGCGATCGCGCAACAATGCGATCAGTTGCGGATCGGTGTTGCTGTTCACCACGAACACGTCATTGGGCAACGGCGGACCTTTTTTCAACAGGGAAAAATCCGCTTCCGAAAATCCTTCTTCCCGCAAAAACCGTTCGTAATCGATCAACGGTCCTCCCCAGGCCTCCACCTCTCCGGATTTCAACGCCTTCAAACTGCCTTCTGGCCCCAACATTTTGACTTGATAATCGGTTTTCGGGTCCAGTCCCGCCTCCATCAACATTTCTGTCGGGCCGAGATGTCCGCTCGTTGACCCCACTTGACGCATGGCGATCGTTTTTCCTTTCAGATCGGCGACGGTTTTGACGGGACTCGCCGCGGGGACGGCGATCACCGAATGGTAATTGGGGCGGGTGATGGCGACGACCGGAATGGCGTTGGTCCGCGCCCGAATCAGGACATATTCCGAAGGACCCGTCAGGGCGATATCGATTTTCCCCAATTGCAAGGCGGAAGCCGCCTCCGCATAACTGTCTACCGGGTAAAATTCGATCTCGCGCTCCAATGCCACCTCTAAAGCCACCCGAAATGCCTCGTAATCCCGTTCAAGATCGTCGAGTCCCTGAACGTCCGTAACGGCAAACTTGAGGGAATCTGCGCCGTCTCCTCCGGGAGGGGCGAAAAGGGCGGTTTGAGTTGCTGCGGTACAACTGGCCAGAAACAACAAAGTCAATCCGATAAAAGAACGTCGGTCGATCATAAAATGACCTCACAAGAGACAATAATCAAAGATCATATTCTTGTTTTCAACAATAAGAGATAAATGACAGATTGACCTTAATTTTAGATTAAGTTTAGATTATAGTTTCTGATAAAATATGGTCGAACTTCGGAGATGTAAACTGCACCGGCGACGGAAAAGAACTTGTTGTTGGGCTTTAGCCCCCATCTGCCCTGCAGCGCAACAACGAATACGTTAGAGGATTTCACAATCGCCCTGAAAGGGTGCAGGCAACCCGGAAACCGAGGACGCTGTGCCAGTCAATCGGGAAACCCCTTCCACGGGAAGCACAACGGCAACCTGCGACGTGATAGCGCCACGACCCACCCCGTTCCACTCGTCTTCTGCCATCATTCAACAAATTGGCGATGTTATCGACATAATTTTGATAGCGGTTATCGTTGTTTTTTTCATCCCAAACGCTACCATCTGAGGGGGCATCTAAATAACTGTTATGCCAGGGGTCGGCGCACCACTCCCAAACATTACCGTGAATGTCGAATAAACCAAAGGCATTGGCGTGTTGAAAATTAATAGGTGTGGTTTGTTTTCGGTGAACTCCTTTAGGGCCATAACCATAACTGGAGTTACCGTTATAATTGGCAAAATTCGTTGTTATTGTTTCTCCGAGATGAAACGGGGTGGTTGTTCCCGCCCGGGCCGCATACTCCCACTCGGCTTCGCTGGGAAGTCGGTAGAGTTTTCTAGTTTTTTGGGAAAGTCGGGCGCAAAATTCGACGGCATCATACCATGAAACTCGTTCTGCCGGACGATCCGATCCTTGAAACCGAGATAAATCGGGGTCGAGATCTCTTTGAATTCTGGGAAAGTTAACGACTCGCTGCCATTGGGCTTGGGTAATCGGATATTTAGCAATTAAGAAGGGTTGAATCGTCACTTGACGCTGGGGACTCTCATCGTTCGATCGCCCTTCTTCATGGGCAGGCGATCCCATCGTAAAACTTCCCCCGGGAATCAGCACCATTTCTAAAATGACTCCGTTTCCCAAACTTTCGATGATAAATTCTGCTTTGCCGCGATCGCGCCCAATTTCTCGACCCGTAGAATTGAGTTTGACCACATCAAATTCAAAAGTATGAATTTTGGGTTTGATACTCGAAGGTGGCGGGGGTGGCGGTAATTTGGTCTTTCCGCGAAAGCTTTTCAGTCCGGGGCGAGGCGGAGGTGGAGGAAGGGGGAAATTTCGTTTTGATGATATTTTCAACTCTCCTAAAACTTCCGAAACGGATTGATAGCGTTTTTTGGGTGTCGTTGCCACCAAGCGATCTAAAATTTGACCCAATTCATCACCGATCGCATTTCCGTTCAAACCGTCCCGCCAGATCCACTCCCCCTCCACCGGATCGTATAAATTAAAGGGGCTCATCTGGGTTAACAGATGCAGACAAGTCACGCCCAAACTGTACAAATCGCTGGCAAATCTGGGTTTTCCCATCGCCTGTTCCGGGGCGCAGTATTCCGCCGAACCGATAATCGTCCCGGTGACGCTGCGTTGAATTTTGGGGACGGCTTTCGCCGCGCCGAAATCCACCAAAACCAATCGATTGTCGCTTTCTCGTCTGATAATATTTTCCGGTTTGATATCCCGGTGGATGACGTTGCGATCGTGGACGAATTTCAAAACCGTCAATAAATCCCGCAAGAGTTCCCGGATTTGCTTTTCGGTAAACGCCCCGTTATTTTCTAATTCTTGCTGTAGCGTTTCCCCGTCGATAAATTCCTGCACCAAATATTGGCGGTTATCCGTGGTAAAATAAGCCAAAAGTTCGGGGATTTGGGGATGTTTTCCCAGTTCTTCCAGACGCCGCGCCTCTTGGTCGAACAATTCGGCGGCTTTGTCCAGGTTTCCGGTTCCCTGAGCTTGGGGGAGAAACTGCTTGATGACGCAGGGGGGTTTGGAGGGTTTGAAGTCATCGACGGCGAGGAACGTGCGCCCGAAGCCGCCCTGTCCGAGGATGCGTCGTGCCCAGTAGCGCTCGGCGAGGCGCAGTTTGCCGCCGCATTTCTGGCAAAACTGCCCGCCGTCGGGGTTGCCGTGGAGACAGTCGGGGTTGAGACATTGGATCATGGCACGCGGGGATTGACACCTATAGCGCTGCGCGCAGGGAGTCGGGAGTCGGGAGTCGGGAGTCGGAACTCAAAACTTTTGTAAGGATTTCACGGTTTCTTCGCCGATTCCAACTGTTAATATACCCTGAGCGCACCGCCATACATTAATTGTACTGCCAATCCCGCGATAATTTGAAATTTAACACCATCGGAGAAACCGGGTTTTTCCAAAAAATGGAGACACCCGGTTTCCGACATCAACTTAAACGGCGGCTAAAATCACCATTCCCGCCGGAGGCAAGTCCAGGCGGAGGGCCGATCGCCCCTTAAATTCCTCCACCGTCACCGTTTCGGAAGTCGGCGGATTTTGCAGTTCCGCATCACTCCAATCGCCGCGATAGAGCACTTGCAAACACGAACCGGGCGGATGGATAATGGCATCGACCGTGACGTAGGCGCCCCGGTTTTCCGTGCCGTTGGTATTGATCGCCGCCACCACTTCGCGATCGCGGAAAATGCGCGACCAGGCGACCAATTCTCCCGCCCCCGGCATCGAAAACGGCCGGTTCAAAAACGAGGTTTCCCGCAAATATTGCCGGCCCCGCCGCAGTGCCAAACCCGTCAAATCTTTCCCGTTGCGGATGCGGGCGATCGCGGCAATTCGCAAATAGGCCGGATGGCAACCGTCAAAAAAGTGACATTTTTCGGTTTCAAAGGCTCCGAAAAGCCCCCCGAACATCGCCTCCCGGATGTAGCGGTCTTCAAATCCGCCGCCGGGTTCGAGGTTGAAATCGTGGCGATCTTCCGTGCCGTCGAAGGCCTGTTCCGTGCCGTAATAAATGCAGGGAATGCCCAGCGTCGTCAACTGCACCCCCACCGCGTGGGCGACCTGTTCGTAGCGGGCGGGGATGGAATTGTGGGCGGAAAAGCGGTGTTTTCCCTGCCGCCCCACCATGTCGTGGTCGTCCAAAATCGAAACGTGATACTGCCCCGCCAAACGGTGGCTGCCGAGGGCGTCGAAGCCGCCGAATTGCCCGAAAAATCCTTGCGGGTCCCGCTGTCCCTTCACGAACCCGGCCAGTTGAACCGTCGGTTCGCCGATATCCAACACCGCATCCACATTCAAACCAAAAATTTCCAGGTAAGTTTTCGCCGTCGTCGCGCCGCCGGTGACTTCCCCGAGAAGCATGAAATTTTCCTTGCCGATGGATTCGGCATATTCGTGAATTGCACCGCAGAAATTCCGCGAAACTTCCCAGGGCAAATGTTTCACCGTATCGATCCGGAACCCGTCGCAGTCGCTCAGGGCGATCCAATATTGGTAAACTCGAATGACCGCCGCCAGAGTATCGTCCCGACTCAAATTGAGGTCTTTTAAATCGAAGAAGTCGCCCCGCCGAAATTCGACGTCGGGATGGAGGGGATCTTCCCCAACATTAGCATCCCAGCGGCCGATCTGGCCAGCCCGGGTGTACCATTCCCAATTCTGGAATTCCTCGGGCCAGACGCCATCTTCGAGATCGGCAATTTCCGGGATACTTTCACCCCGGCCCGATCGCCAACCGTGGATGTCGTGGGGCGGCGAAAATCGGTAGGATTTCGTCGTCATCGGATCGCCGTTTTCGTTCCGGTAAAACCAGTTGTTGCCCGTGTGGTTGTAGATGATATCCAACATAACGTACATCCCGCGATCGTGAGCTGCATCGACGAGATCTCGCAAATCCTGGCGCGTTCCGAAGCGGGGGTCGATGTCCAAGAAGTTTTGGATGCCGTAGCCGTGGTAGGTTTCCAAGTCCTGCCGCTGTTTCCAAATCGGCCCCACCCAGAGGGTCGTCACGCCCAAGTTTTGGAGATAATCCAGTTTGCTTTCGATGCCTTTGAGGGTGCCGCCGACGAATTTTTTCCCCGCCGTCATCCAAACGGTTTTGTCGGCAGTTGGGTGGGAGGGATTGTCGCGATCGAACAGGGGAAAATCGCCTTCTTTGCCGTCGCTGAAGCGATCGGGCAACAGGAAGTAAAAGACCTGATCTTGCCAGGTGGCGGGGCTAGGATTCACCCGTCCCCGAGGGTTGAGATCGATCGCCGATAACGTTTTGGGAGCAATCGATTCGATGGGAGTTTGCGTCATTATTTGAAATCCAAATAGAGAACAGATGGAATCCCCAGGTCAAATCAATTTGACCCTTTCTCCGTTTCATCCGGTGAAACGGTGCGGCTAACCGGATGAAACGATCAAATGGGGCGCACTCCGGGCATGACCCGTTCCGCGACATCCCGTAATATTAGATCCAGTTTTTGATTCAGTATCGATGGCAGATACCCCCGAGGCGCCCCGCCCCGAGCGGGTGGGAAACCGGAGGGCGAGTTCGATTTTTGAGTATTTCATTTAATAGATAGGGCGCTGAGGAGCGGAGGGAGCGGTGGGAGCAGGGGGAGCAGGGGGAGCAGGGGGAGCGGTGGGAGCGGTGGGTGAGACATCCAGACCGCTTGGGAATCAATTCCCAAGCTAATAGCTCAAATCATATTCAGATGATTGGGGAGGTTGTACGAATCTGATATAAGATGTCGCCTCTGCCTCCAGGAGCCCCTGGAGCCCCCTCTACCTCCTCCGCCCCCCTACTCCCGACTCCCTATTCCCGACTCCCTATTCCCGACTCCTGACTCCCCGCCCACGGCGCGATCGGGCATAATGCCGTGAATACCCCCCTTGAGGCGACTTCGATCCTATGACTCCGACTCCTATCTCCCTTTCCAAAACGGTTCTGGCCGGTTTATCTTCTTTGATGTTTGCGATCGCCCCCGGAAGTCCCGCCCGCGGCGCCGAAGAAATTACCCTCTCCTACGGTCCGGCCGAAACCTCCATCCCCATCGCCGACATCGAACGGTTCGCCCGGGAAGGCAAAACCACCCCGACCCTGGTGCTCTACGGGCGCCTGCTGCGAATTCAGGACGGCGAAGGGTTGCGGGAGGCCCTGACGACCCCCTTCCAGGCGAGTCCCTGGAGTGTGGAGCAGTTTCTCGACAAGCCGACGGGGGAAGTGATCCTGCGGCGGATGGGGAAGGTGGTGAACACGGGAACGGGGAAAAACGGCGCTTCGGCCCTGAGAACCGCGATCGCCGGAGCTGCCGCCCGCCCGGGGGGCCTGACGCTGCTGGGCATCTTGCAGGAGTTCCCCGACCGCGAAATTCAGATCGATTTGGAGTTCAGTTTGAACGTGGTGCGGCAGACGTCCCGAGTCCTGTTGGAGGACACCGCCGTTCTCGAAGCGCTCCAGCAGAAGCGGCGGGTCGAAGATCCCGATCGCCCCACCCCCAGCGAACCCTTCAACTTGCCCAACCCCCGCCAACCCGGACCCTATTCCTGGCGGGAAGCGGAGCTGCTGTTTTTCAATCCCAACCGCGATCGGCCCTCCCCCGTCTACGTCTACATCCCGGAGAATTTGGGCGCCCCCGCCCCCCTGATCGTGATTTCCCACGGCCTGGGGTCCGACCCCAAAACCTTCAGCTACGTCGCCGAACACCTAGCCTCCCACGGCTACGCCGTCGCCATCCCCGAACATATCGGCACTAGCGCCAACCGCTTCCAGGGGTTTTTGGAGGGGTTCGAGCGCCCCCCAGAGCCGTCGTCCTTCGCCGATCGCCCCCTGGACATCACTTATTTGCTGGACTTGCTCGAAGAAAAGTCGCGGTCGGACCCGGCTTGGAGAAATCGCCTCGACCTGCAAAATGTGGGCGTGATGGGCCAGTCCTTCGGCGGTTACACGGTGCTGGCCCTGGCGGGGGCGACCCTCAACCCGGAGAAACTCAAAGAAAACTGTTCGCAGCCGGACGAACGGCAGATCACCCTGAATTTGTCAATTTTGCTGCAGTGTCGGGCCCTGGAAGTCGCCCCGGAGCGCCAAAATTTCCGCGATCGCCGCATCAAGGCCGCGATCGCGGTCAACCCCCTCGCCAGTTTGGTATTCGGCGAGTCGGGGATGGGCGAGATTGACATCCCGGTGGCGATTGTGGCGGGCACCAACGATTACATCACCCCGGCCCTCCCCGAGCAGATCGAGCCCTTCACCTGGCTGAGAACCCCCGACAAACTCTTGGTTTTGTTCGAGCCGGGGACGCACTTTTCCTTTTTGCGGGAAAATGGGGGGCAGGTGCCGATCCCGCCCCAACTGATCGGACCGGACCCCGAAAAGGCCTACCCCTACTTGAAAGCGCTGAGTCTGACCTTTTTCAACGTCCACGTCCGCGATCGCTCCGACTATCGGGCCTACCTGAGCGAGGAGTATTTGCAAACCCTCGGCCCCTCGCCGTTCACCATCAATTTGGTGAAGGATTTGAACCTCGAAGAACTCCGGGCAGCCCGGTCGGCTAATCGCTGATTTGCAACTTCACGGTCAGGGTTTTGAGCTGTTCGTTCATCCAGCGATCGAACAGTTCGTTTTGCAGCCGCTGTTTCATGCCTTTGGTTTCCAAAGAAACCTCGATAAATTCTTCGATGCGGAACAGGCACCAGCGCCCCTCGACTTCAAAGGGGCCGACGATCTGCCCGACTTGTCCCCCCTCGACGGCGGGTTTGATGGTTTCCGGGATGGTCGCCCGACTCACGGCCCCCATCATGCCGTTGACACGGCTTTCGGTGGTGACGGAATGTTCCCGGGCGATCGCCTCGAATGTCGCTTCTCCGGAGAGGATTTTATTTTTCAAACTCTCCGCCATTTCGTAGTCGTCAACGACGATTCTGGAGAGGACGACCGAATCTAAAAAGGGCTTCCGTTCTTGGAAATATTCTTCCAATTTCGGACCCACCACCGCCAATTTCAACGTCTCCCGCTTGAACCCGTTGGAAACCTGCTCGTGGAAGGCGTTGTAGGTCATGCGATTTTGGTCGAGCCAAGCCTGGAATGCCTGGGGATCGCTGAGGTTGCGCTCCATGCGGAAGTTGATCACCGCCTGCTCGACTGTCGCCGGATTGACGTTCACATCTTCGCGAGTTTGCAGCTCTTTGTCGATCACGTACTGGCGCAGAATTTCTGACAAAAAGGTCTGAAATTTGCCTGAACTTTGCAGGTATTTCAAGGACTGACCGAGGCTGATCGAGTCGGTGTCGTTGATGGTCATGAATGGTTTGGACATGATCTTAAAATTGACTCCTTTTCAAATCGGACAGGAAGAAAGTTTTTCAATAATTGACCCGAATTTTTATCGGATGAGGCCGGGAAGCGGGATGCACAATATGGGACGTTTTCCGGAGAATTTAACAAATATTTCCCAATTCACCCCGGCGGGAATAGGGAACGGTTGATGGAGTGCGGACTCCTGCTCTAATTAAACCACAATCCCGGAGCATTTGACCTCCCGAGATGCCGGAAATTATCGGAGAGTTTTACAAGATCCAGGGGCGCCCGACCCGCCAAGCCAGCGCCAGCAAGATCGCCGCGATCGCCCCAATGAAGGTATTGAGAAAATTGACCACTTCGTTGGTGAGCCAGTCCCACCGGGATTGCAGGGTGGCGCCGATGAGGCTTTCGATGTTGGTGGCGACGAAGGCCGCGATCGCGCACCAGAGAATCCCGATACCATCGACCAAACCGACTCCCCACCCCACCAGGGCGATGGCGATCGAAGCCAAAAATCCGGCGATCGTCCCCTCCAGGCTGATGGCCCCCTCCGTCCCCCGGGGAACTGGCTGCAGGGTGGTGATCAGAAACGTATGTTTCCCGTAGGCTTTCCCCACCTCCGAGGCGCAGGTATCGGACAGTTTGGTGCTGAAACTGGCGACGTACCCCAACATCAGCAGGGAAATGGCGATCGGCGCGACCTCCGCATCGGGAATCCATCCCCGCACCGCCAACACCCCCGCCCCGCACAGCGCCCCGGTCAGGGCCGATCCCCAGACATTTTCCGGACCCCGGGCACCAGACCGCTTCTCGGCGATCCCTGCCGCCTCCTTTTCCGCCATGCCGATGCGCGTCACCCCCGACCCGACGACGAAGTAGAAGGCGACTACCGCATATCCGGGCCACCCCAAACTCCCCCACACCAACACCCCCAAAATCCAGGCGTGGACGATGCCGGCGGGGGTGAGCAATTTCTTGGGCAGCAAGGCCACGATCGCCAACAGCACCGTATTGAGCGCGATCGCCCCCACCCAAGGACTCCACACCATCGATTCGGTCAAATACATAATCTCCCCCACTAATTATTAATTGTTAATTGTTAATTATTAATTATTAATTGTTACCGGTGCCATCAACGCTTTCTCCACCGCCTTGATACACCGGGAATCCCGCACCATCCAGGCGTGCAGCAGGACATCGAGGAGAATTTCGTCGCCGACGGGGACGCGGGAACTGCTGGCCGGCAGGATCATGGCGTCGAAGGGCGTCCAGATCGAGGTAAAGTTGATTTGGTCGAGGGTTTCGATATCTCGGTTCAAATCGCAGAGAAAGGGGCAGTAGGGGCGCATCTGGAAGGCCCCCAAGGTGGGATAGAAGTAGGCCAGCCAGGTTCCATAGTGGGGGGCGGAAATAGTGATCAGCCGTTGTACGCGATCGAGTCCCCCGAGGCGCTGGACGTAGTAGCGGCTGACGATTCCCCCCATGCTGAATCCGATCAGATCGAAGGGTTGTTCCGGCGGGAAGGTTTTGTCAACGTAGTGGGAAATTTGTCCCGCCAGCCGATCGAGTCCCGCCAGTCCGTAGTTGGGGCGCAGGTTGAAGCTGTGGATGTCCCAACCCCGTCCTCTCAGGTAGGCGGACATGAGCCGGAAAATGCCGGCGGTATCGAAAATACCGTGGATGAGTAAAACCGGATTGCGGGTTTGAGTCGGGTTCATCGCGATCGCAACTGATATCGAGGGGTTGACGGTTCAAGAATAGGGGAATTTTCCCATTTTATTTTTGCCATTATGACGCCCCTCGGACCGGCTTCGGATTGCGGGGCGATCGTCCGGCCGGAATTCTGAGCGTTTGTAAAGACTCACTCCATAAGTGTAAAGACCCACTCAGATTTCACCCCGGATCGCCCCGATCGAATCTCAGGATCGCGAATTGATGTGAACTTTTGTAAATAAATGTGGACAAACCTTGCACGAGATTCTAATGTAAGTCTTGGGCCTGTCCTGCTCGATCTTGTCAATCTGCCAAAAACTGAACGGAGTACGTTTAATGCTGGGTATCGGTAAACTGTTCGGACTTAATAAAAAATCTGACTATTATTTAGAGCTTGATGAAGCGAAGGGAAACGGTTCGGCGCCGCCAAAAGCCGAACCCAAGCCCGAAGCTCCCAAAGCGGAAAAGGTTAAAGCCCCCGAGGCTTCAAAGGTTGAAGCCCCCAAGGCTGAAAAGAAAACCAAGAAAACAGCCAAAAAAGCGCCGCAGGCTGAGAAAGCCCCGGCCGCACCTGCGGCCGTGCCATCCAAACCCGCACCGGAACCCCCGCCCCTCAATCAAGGCCTGAGCCCGACTCCGGCGGGGATGACCTTCGCCACGGACTACTTGCTGCCCAAGGCGACGCCCTCCCGCCGGCGCCCTGGCCCGAGCATGAATATGTTTAAGGATATGGCCCGCCAGGTTTCGCGCTGACCGAGGGGGGTGGCACTGGGGCCGGTCCGAGTGTCGGACTGGCTTCTGTTCCCAGAAGGTGGTTTTCCAGAGGATTCTCCCACTCGATGCGGTTGACGATCGCATCCTGGGGCAGAAATCGGAATTTGAGACGCCCGCGTTCCGTCATCACGGACAGGCAATTTTGGGGGACGTTGAGGGTGACTTGCTTGTAACCCCACGTCCTCATCTGTGCGATCGCGTCCCCGGCTTTGCAACCGACGAGTTCTCGGAGTTCCGCGACGGTCGGAAAGTGGGTGGGGACGTTTTTTCGTCCGACTCGCCGACCTGGAATGTCGGTCGGTCGGAGATGAGACAAATAGGTGAGTGCCATCGAATCTGTTCTCCTGGAGGTGGATGGGGGACAGTTTTGCTATTACCTAGCATCCGCAATCGGACGGCGATCGTCAATGGCAATAAGTTCAGGACTTGTACCGCCCGTCTGAATCAAAAGATGGAAAAGTTCAGCCGTCTGGGCTTTCATCGTGGTGAATTGGCTCGAAACCCTTTCAAATCAACCGTTTCAGGGCGATCCCCACGGCGCGATCGCCTCCCGAAAATTAATATCACCCGGTCAGGTGATGCCAAATTGGTCTGGAACTGATACAGTTAGAATTGAGATGCTACGAATAGGTGAGTTATCCATCAGCCGCAAGCTGGTGGATTTTTTTTGGTTTGAATCCCACCCAACCCGTCGCCGACCGTTTCGAGGCCGATCTGCCAATTTGCCTGTAGTTCTTTATGGTACAAGATTTTTGAACGTTTGGTTGCGATGGCGACGCCAAATTTGGGGGTCAATCCCCCCGCTCCGGGCGTCAAAGCCGGAGCGAGAGGAGGGTAGCCCGAAACGGGCCGGGTTTGAGACCCCAAATATTTGGTAAGATACCTGGCAGATTGCAGGCTGGAGCCATTGTCAAGATCGCTCCGACCCCATGCAGTACAGGACACTAAGGACAGCGGCGAGTTAGGATGGAATGGCATATTACCGATGCCCAGAGTTTGGGCATCATCGATCGCGAAATCGGGACTCACGTCTTTTCTCCGGCAGAGTACGAAATTGTCCGGCGCGTGATTTACACCACGGCAGATTTTGAATACAAATCCCTCGTGCGTTTTTCGGACCAAGCCCTGCAAGCCGGGGCCGCCGCCCTCGCCGCCCGCACCACGATTGTCGTGGACGTGCCGATGGTGCAGGTCGGGATCACCCCGCAAATTTTGGCGACCTTCGCCAACCCCGTCTACTGTTCCCTCGATACCGTCACCCGGCCCCAAAAGGAGAAAACCCAGACCGCCTGGGGCATCCAAACTTTGGCGAGACGCTATCCCGAGGGCATTTTCGTCATTGGCCAGGAACAGACGGCCCTATCCGGATTGGTGGATTTGATCGAAGCCGAAGAAATCAAACCTGCCCTGGTTATCGCCACGCCGTCCGGGTTCGTGGGGGCGGACGTGGCTAAATCCAGGCTGAACGATTCGATGGTTTCCCACATCCGCATCGACGGACGCAAGGGCTCTGCGGTGGTCGCCGTGGCGATCGTCAACGGTCTGGTAGACTTGGCTTGGCAGGCCTACGGGCGCCAGGAGGGAACGGGGAGTTAGGGAGAATTGATAATTGATCATTGATTTCCCCCGACCCCAAATCCCACAGACGTTTTGGGGTCAATTCTCTCGCTTTTGTCACCCTTAAAGGCTAGAGTCGATCGCCTTTTTCATCTGATTTCCGAACCCGATCCTAAATCGATTGACCTTCACACTGTTTCTCCAGCAAATCGATCAGTTTGACGGCATTTTGATAGTAGCCTTTGATTCTTGTATAAGTGATGCCAACATTCCTGCCATGAGCAATGTTATTTCGATTGGCAACAATACTATCAATTGATTCTTTGATCTCACCTTGGACGACTTGAGATAGCCGCTCCGACCATTTGGGGTTGAAAGATTTAGCAATATCCAAAATTTTTTCCATTTTAGGATTTTGAAAACCTGACAGTTGCTTTTCAACGTAGTTCGCCACGAAAGGCGATGCTTGACTTTGGGCATATTTGCTATATATGGAACGGACGGAAACCTCCAGAAAACCGGATACCTGAATACATAAGTATCTAGCCCAATGGGACTGCATTTCGGCATCTTCTGGAAGTTTAGATATCTTGTCAAACAAGTCATCAAGCTGCTGCTTGTAACGCACAACTTCTATGTTTTTCATTGTATGTCTTTGAAAGACTTGATGGCTTGTTCGAGACGACTTTGCACGATGGATTTTTCTGTGGTACGGGAAGTGTTTACAGTCACTTCTAAAAACTTGGGACTGTTGAGAAGATCTTGATAATTAGCTTGGAGTGATTCTTCATTCTCAATGATACCTTGTTTGAGCCGACGTGCCAAACCCACCATCATGGAATCAAAGACAGCCGCATTAATTTGTTTTTTAGGCTTGAATGCTTGCCGACCCAATATTTTATGAGCCGTTTCAATTGTATCAACAAAAATATGTGTAATTTCCATTTTATTTTGTTGATTAAAATGACGATTTGAACCCATAAAATTATTTAAAAAACCTTTCATCGGTTTTTGATAATTTTCCCCTTCAAAATAGAGAGCCAGAAATCGCAAAATGAGTTCCTGATCTTTCATTCTATTATCAGGGATGCTCGATCCATATATACTTCTCCAAGCTTGATTAAGATTGAGCTCTGCCAACAAATCATTCAACTCTCCATGATAAATACAGGCTCTAATTTCTTGAGGCTGTAATTTAACTCCGCCAGTATTAAGCCTTTCAAAAATATGGTAGATACTGCTATTATCATCCGACGGATCATCTTGCTTGACGATCGTGGCAGGTATTATTGAATCATCTAGCCGGCGCCGATCTTCCTCGGATAATGTACTGTAAGTTAGTCCTTTAAAGTCATCAATAACTTTGGTTAACGAGAATTTTCTAGATTTTGGATAATCTTCGGGTAAACTTCCAAAAACTTCATCATAAAAATATTGAATCGTTCGCAATCTTTGTTGTCCATCAATCACGATCAGTTTTTGGGTATCTTGTTCTTTAGCCAAGAAAATTCCCGGCACTGGTAGACCCAACAATAAAGACTCGATAAAACGAGATGCTTCTGGAGGCTTCCAGACATATCCGCGTTGAAAATTCGGCACATATATGCTCCCGTTTCTCATGCGCTTGACCAAACTATCAACCGGATAATCAGCACCGTAACTTGTGATCGAATACTTGAAGGGAAGAATCTCTTCTTCGCTCTCTTCCGACTCATTATATAAAGTTTCTTGAATGTCTGACATGGCATTTATGGTGGTTGAGTGCGACCTATGGGACATTAATAGTATAATTCAATAACGGCGCGATCGCGGTTTCGTGCGGCCGTAGCGCGATCGCATTTGGCGGGTCAACTCCATAAACGCATCCCGCCGCAAATAGGGATATTCCCCCACCCAAATATTCTGGCTGGGAATGTAGATGTCCGATGTCTCGTTGATGGTGCTGAGGTCTTCCATGTAAGATGTCACCAACATCACCGCCACCTGGCCCCGGTGCAGTCGCTTGTGGGTGCGGTTCAAAGGGGCTTGAATTTTCATTGTAAATCCCGTCTTATCTCCCACTTCCACATTGATGCGGCGTTCGAGACTTTCGATTAAAATTAACTCGCCGCGATCGTTCACCGATTCCTGTTCGTTCGTCACCGCTTCGGAGATGTAATAATCCAAAACTTTCCCCTGCCAAAATCCGCAGTGCGGATACTGGCGAAACTGCCGATTTTTGAGACTCGCTTCAAAGATAGGCCCCCACAACCAGTACAGGGCGAACATGACCAGGGGAATCAACAGAATTTGGGCGTGAGTTGCCAACTCCAGCACGGCCAAAACCAAGGTTCCCACGGCCGAAATCAACAGCCGCCTCAGCAGTTGCGAGGGCTTCCCCCAGCAGTGCTGGTACTGATCGCTCGTCGCGACAGCCGGAACTAACTCTTCAAAGGTCTGACGGGTTAACGGAATCAGCATATTTTGTATTGGGGTGTGCTCGGTGGGGTGTGCTCGGTGGGGTGTGGGGGAAGCGGAGGGAGCGGAGGGAGCGGAGGGAGCTCAGAAACGGGTGGAACATCTGCACCGCTTGGGAATTAATTCCCAAGCTAATAGCAAAAATCATCTGAAGATGATTGGGGAATTTGTACGGTGAGAAAACTAGATCGAATATAAACTTGCCTCCTCCGCCTCCTCTGCCCCCTCTGCCTCCCCCACACCCCACACCCTAAACCCTACACCCTCCTCTACAAAATCTTTTCTAGCCCATAAACCAGGGTTTTGAGCGGGAGGACTTTGCGGATCGCCAGCAGGACTCCGGGCATATAGCAGGCGCGATCGCTCGTGTCGTGGCGAAGGGTGTAGAGTTGGCCGGGGGCACCGAAAATCACCTCTTGGTGGGCGATCAGGCCGGGGAGGCGGACGCTGTGGATGCGGATCTGTTCGGCTCCCGTCGCGCCTCGGGCGCCGGATAATTTTTCGGTTTCTTCCACTTCTGGCCGGTTGTAGGTTTTGCCCAACTCGGCCAGCATTTGGGCGGTTTTGACCGCCGTGCCACTGGGGGCGTCGGCCTTTTGGTTGTGGTGGAGTTCGATAATTTCAACGTGGTCGAAATACTGGGAAGCCGCGATCGCAGCCTGTTGCATCAGCACCACGCCGATGCAAAAATTAGGAATCAGCAGACAGCCCATGCTGGCCTTATCGGCAAATTCTGCCAGATCTTGAATTTGGGCGTCACTCAAGCCGGTGGTGCCCACCACGGGGCGGATACCATAGGCGATCGCGGCGCGGATATTATCATAGACGGAATCCGGGTGGGTAAAGTCCACCATCACCCCGGGCTGCTTCTCCTGGGCGGCCATCGCCAGCATCCCCTCGCGATCGTCGGTGATCGGGATTTCCAGGGGTTCGATACCCGCCACCGTCCCCGCATCTTGGTTGAGACAGGCGGGGTTGCGATCGATCGCCCCCAACAGAATCATATCGTCAGCGGCGGCGACGGCCTTGACCACCTCCCGCCCCATCTTGCCCCCCGCACCGTTGACGATCACCGGAATCGGACCTTGACCTGCCATTTCTGTAAAACCTCCTGACCGCAATTTCGGGATCTCCGACATCCCGACAGACTCTTCCAACTATGAAAGCACGTTGTGACCGAGGAAGCTACTCCATCGGCCTAGAATACAATAGGAGGTCGAGCGCCGCTATCTTCGATGACGGCCAAACCTCAAAACAACGGTATCGCGATCGCCGATTCATCTCCCATTCCGAAATTGAGCCAGCCGAGGGGAATTCGTCTCAAATTCGGACGTTTGAATTTTATAGCAGTGGGCGCTCGTCTGTTGAGAGTTTCCTTGGAGGGACAAACCTTGAAACCCTGATTCTTGGTGATTTCATTGCCCGACTCCCTATTCCCTATTCCCTATTCCCTATTCCCTATTCCCTATTCCCTATTCCCTGCGCGCCGCGCTATATACTGACTTCATGCCTGCTCAAAACTCTGAATCTGCTGTTTTATGGTTGTCCAAGTGGCGACTCGCCATCGTTCGGATCGCTCCCCCGCTGTGGTTGATGATCAGTCTCGTCGCGATCGCCGGTTTGGTCGGAGTCAAGCAACTCGGGGGGTTGCAGCCCCTGGAATTGAGGCTGTTCGATTGGCGGGTCCGCCTGCGACCCGAAGCCGAACCCGACGATCGCCTCTTGGTCGTCGCCATCACGGAGGCGGATATCGGCGCCCAGGAACAGTGGCCCCTCCCCGACGCCCTCCTGGCCGAGATGTTGGCGAACCTGCAACGGCATCAACCCGCGGCGATCGGTCTGGATCTGTATCGCGATCTGCCTGTCGGATCGGGAAGTGAGGAATTGGCGGAACAGTTTCGGGCGCCCAACCTGGTCGCCATCACCAAAATTGGCAATCCAGAAAATCCCAGCATTCCCCCACCGCCCCAACTTCCCCCGGCGCAAATCGGCTTCAACGATTTACTCCTCGACCCGGATGGGGTGGTCCGCCGTCAACTGCTGTTCGCGGAGGCGGACGGGACCTATTTTTCCCTGGCACTGCGGCTGGCGTTGTTATACCTGGGCGATCGCGGCATCGAACCCAAAAATAGCGCCGAAAATCCCAATTATATGGCGTTGGAAAACCGGGTGTTCGTCCCCTTGAACTCCCGCGACGGGGGATATGCCACCATCGACGATCGCGGCTATCAGATTTTGCTCAACTACCGCGCCGCCGAAGCCGCCCCCACCGTCACCCTCGCGGAAGTTTTGGCTGATGCCGTCGATCCGGCATTGGTGACGGACAAAATTGTGCTGATCGGGGCGACGGCGCCGAGTATCAAGGATGCATTTTTCACCCCCTACAGCGTCACCCAGGCGGAAAACCCGAAAATGCCCGGGGTTTTGATCCACGCCAACATGGTCAGCCAGATTCTCGGGCCGGAAATGGACTCGGCGCGACCCTCGAATTTATTCTGGTTTTGGCCGGAGTGGACCGAAATCCTCTGGGTCGGCTTTTGGGGCATTTTGGGCGGCTTTGCGGCTTGGCGCATCCGCCACCCGGCTTTGCAGGGGTTGGCTTTGATTTTGGGATTGGCGGTCATCTGGGGGACGAGTTTCGGGTTGTTTCTCCTCAACGGCTGGATTCCCCTGGCGTCGCCGGTTTTGGCGCTGTTGGTGGCCGGGACGGGGGTGGTCGCCTACAAGCAAATTCACAATGTCCTCCACGATCCCCTGACGGGACTGCCCAACCGCGCCCTGTTTCTCGATCGCACCGAACAGGCGATCGCGCGATCGAAGCGAAATCGCGTCACCTGCGGGGTGCTGTTTTTGAATGTGGATGGGTTCCGCCTCATCAACGACAGTTTGGGCAATCTGGCCGGCGATCAACTCCTGCTGCAACTGGTGGGGCGGCTGAAAACCTGCGTCCGCATGGGGGATATCATCGCCCGCCTCGGGGGGGACGAGTTTGCCATCTTGTTGGAGCACCTGCAATCGGTCGAAAATGCCACCGCCGTCGCCGAACGCATCCAACAGGCTCTCGTTTCTCCGTTTATCCTCGACGGCCATGATGTTTTTAAAACGGTCAGTATCGGCATCGCCCTGGCGGATACGGCGGAAACTCGCTCGGAGGATTTGCTCCGCAACAGCAACACGGCGATGCAGCGGGCGAAGTCGCTGAAAAATATCCGCTATCAGGTGTTCGAGCGCACTATGCAGGTGGGCGGGTTGGAGCGGTTGCAGTTGGAAACCGACCTGCGTCTGGCGGTGAGTCGCCAAGAATTCGTGATGTATTATCAGCCCGTTATTTCCCTGGAAATGGGACAAATTGTCGGCTTCGAGGCGCTGGTGCGGTGGCGGCATCCCCGCCAGGGTTTGGTGACGCCGGACCGGTTTTTGAAGGTGGCGAAGGAGACGGGGTTGATCATTCCCATCGGCCGCTGGGCGCTCCAGGAGGCCTGCCGTCAAATCGCGATCTGGCAGGATCGGTTCGAGTCTAAATACCCGATTATCGTCGGGGTGAATTTGTCGGCGAGACAGTTTATGCACCCGGATTTGGTGTCGGAAATTCGCGAGATTATCAGGAGTACGGCGATCGCTCCGGAGCGGTTGCGGTTGGAGGTGACGGAAAGTGTGATTATGGACGATGTGGAGATGACGATCGCCCTGTTGCATCAGTTGAAAGAATTGGATGTCAAGTTGAGTATCGACGATTTCGGCACGGGTTTTTCGTCGTTGGGTTATCTGCCCCGATTTCCGGTGGATGTCCTCAAGATCGACCGCTCGTTTATCGGCCGCATGGAGGAGAATTCGGAGGGGGATAATTTGGCGATCGTGCGGACGATTTTGATGTTGTCCCGGGCCTTGAATTTGGACGCGATCGCCGAGGGGGTGGAGACGGAACGGCAGTTGAAACAGTTGCGATCGCTCGGCTGCAAATACGTCCAGGGTTACTATTTCCAACGGCCTATCCCCGCCGACGCGGCGACGGAGTTTTTTGAGTCCGATCCGAAATGGTGAAATTGGGGTGTGGGGTGTGGGGACTTCAAATCAGATTCTGATAATTAACCACAATTGTCAGGTGTCGGAAATTTTAGATTGTAGGGGCCCCTGGCTTGCGCCCTATTTGTTTTTTTAAAAATTAAAAAATGTTAAAATTTCGATTTTTTTGTGGGATTGGGTTGATTTTCTTCTTGACTTCCGGTATTATTTTAAATAATGGGAATAGTGGCAAAAATAAAAATATTGCGACCACTCCCATTGTGAAGCATTGTGTCAATAGTCTACCCGAAATCGCCGCCCCATGTCAACCCCTATTCGCCAATTTTTTTCGGGGACAATTTTTGCATCATTTCCGGGCTGTATTCAACTCAGCTTTTTGCGGGACTGGGAGCGTCCGCACCTTGATATCTTGGTAGAATTCCTCCTGAGATAATTCCACCTTCGACTGGGCAGAAAGCAACAGCAACGCCCAGAAAACCCCAACGCGATCGTGCTTGGGGTGGGGGTTGTGGGGTGTGTCCTCCGCTTCCTCCGGCGGTGAAGGGGGCGGCAATTGTTTGGGTGTGGCGAGATTCGACCACAACACCAACAACTGTTCGAGATCCAGCCAATCTCCCTCGGGATCTAACCCTTGAGCCCGGAGAAGTTCGTCCAATTGTCCGGCCATTTCCACCAGGTTTTCTTGGTGGGCGAGTTCCGCGATCGCCTTTGCGGTTTGGCTTTTATTCCGAGTCGTACTGCGGCGGGGGCGGGGGCGACTCTGGCGCTGGGCGATCGTCGTCGCCATCAGTTGCAATTGTTCGATGAGCTCTTGCAGCGTCACCTGTCGCTTTTGGGGGACCTTGGCGACGGCGCGGCGGCGCAACTGGCGTTCGAGATGTTGGGGACGCAATAACCCCCCTTCGCCATCTTCCCCGTCGAAAAACTCCATTTCTTCGGCCATCCCCTCTTCGTCGGCGGATTCTTCCGCCATCAAGCTGTCGGCTTTCAGCAGCACCAACATGGAGGCGTACAGGAAGGCTTGCCCCGACTGGGAGAGCTCCGCGAACTGATTGCCCGATGCTCGCGGATGGGTTCCGGGGGTGAGTTGGCTGAGGTAGCGATCGATCACGTCGATCACCCGCACGTCCCAGGGGTCGATTTCGCCCCGTTTGGCGAGATCGATGAGAAGTGCGATTCCTTCCGCCAGACTGGCTAAGGCATCTTTGGGTTTGTCGGCAGTCATGTCAGTCTCCTGTCGTGCTGGGGCTGCGATCGCCCCGCCGTGCCGGAAGCATATCACAATTGGATTAGGGGTCGAGAGAGAAGTCGCCTTCTCCCCCTCCCATTCAGAACCGTGCGTGAGACTTTCACCTCACACGGCTCCTAGTTCAGCCGTCTCGTTGTTATGAGTACGACTCTTGTTTAGGCTACCATCTATGGCAGTCTTGGCATCGTGACAGTGGCGGTGCAGCAGTTGGAGGTTCTTGTAATCATCCTTT
>NZ_JAYFER010000447.1:0-216 GCF_055795065.1 Lyngbya sp. CCY1209 | reverse complement strand
CCATAATTCACAAAAGCCCCATCACCTGCGACCCACATAAAAAATCAGAAATCTGCGTCATCTGCGAAATCTGCGGATTGAATTCAACACGCGATCGCCCGGGACTGCCCGAGCACCGCCGCCATCGCCCTGTCATCCCCGTTGAGATCGACCATAATTCACAAAAGCCCCATCACCTGCGACCCACATAAAAAATCAGAAATCTGCGTCATCTGC
>NZ_JAYFER010000446.1:0-8130 GCF_055795065.1 Lyngbya sp. CCY1209 | reverse complement strand
TCCTCGGCGATGTCCTCTTCCTCAGACTCATCGGAATCGGTATCCTCGGCGATGTCCTCTTCCTCAGACTCATCGGAGTCGGTATCCTCGGCGATGTCCTCTTCCTCAGACTCATCGGAGTCGGTATCCTCGGCGACATCCTCTTCCTCAGACTCATCGGAGCCGGTGTCTTCTTCGCCATCATCGAGCCATCCCAAACTGGTGGAGTCATCCCACAGTTCTTCTTGGATAGGTTCATCTGCTTCCGAATCCGACTGAGTTACCCGCCGCAAGCGATCATTAGGTGGCTGATAATACTCGAGGTATTCAACCAACTCTTCATTAGTTGTACGAGTTGCACCTTCTCCTAGGTAATCGGTCAGACCTGTGCGATCGCCGAATTGATAGCTCAAGATGATCAGACCATCAGTAAATACAGTGCGAGTACCATTACCATCAACGTCCAGCATGGTATTGGCATCTTCAAAATACTCTTTCAACTCATCATTAAAAGTCCGTTGAGCCCCGTCTCCTTTGTAGCCCTCAAAGTCGTTGTTGCCACCAGGATTTATCAGGTGGGTCAGAATCATCAAACCATCACTAAATGTCTGATATCTGCCATCCCCATCAATATCCAACTCCCGGCGGACAATATTGAGTTCGTAATTGGGATTGGTGGCATCATCGACACCGGCAACCTTGATGTAAATGGTATTGTTCGTATCTGGGAAACCGATGGATTGGAAGTCAGAAGAATTAGGATTAGAACTCTTGACAGCATTGAGTGGCTCACCGTTAGCATCTAAGAGTGGATTACCCTCGGCATCTAACAGTTCCAGTGACAGTTCGCCGTCGCCTTCTTCGTATTCGATCGTAATCCCATTGGGATACCGTTCTGGAATCCGGGTGGGAGTCACCGCAAACCAATCCACATCTCCCTCGCCAATGGACAAACCGGGAATCGCGATCGACGTATCGGGTCCCAACTCGCCCAGGTTGTGGGCTTTGACTTGACTGTTGTTGTTCGTACTGCCTTCGAGGGCATCGGGCTCAATCTCAACTGCACCCGAAGCTCCCCGGACTGTCGGTGCATCCACTTCCAGGGTGTAGTCGGGGTTCTCATCTCCGGACACCTTAACGAAGTAGGTTCCTCGTGGTTGTCCTTCGAGACTGAAACTGACATTACCCTCATTGCCGGGAATCGTGCCCAATTGCCCGCTCTCACCCCGGTCAAAACTGCCGTTTTCATTGCCTTTGTAGAGTTCCAGGGTCAAGCTTCCGTCTTGTTCGGAGTTGATCTGAACGCTATCGGCTTCCGTACCCATACCCCGCATTTCAAAGCGATACCAGTCAACATCGCTGCTACTGTCGAGGGACAGGTCGGAGAACTGGTGATCGGGACCAGCCAGACGTCCGAGGTTGAACGCCAAGTTGGGCGAGTTGTTATTGAGGTTGCTGGTCGGGTTCCCGCTGAGGTCCGTGGTTTCGGCATAGTCCGCCTCGATCCGCCGGCTGCGGCTTTGGGCTTCGCTGCGATCGCGTCCCGTAAAGGCTTGCAGGAATTCTCCCCAGCGAGTATCCCTGACCAACTGATAGTTGTCAGCAGTGTAAATACTACTGTTCAAGTTACTGCCGACTGGTGGTAGGTAGATACTCAGACCCGAGACATTTCCCAGATTCACCTGATCGATGAGGACTTCATTATTAAGTGTTTGGGAAACATTGCGAGCTGCCGTAGCAATTGCCCCGGATGTCTGCCGGGCGATCGCATCCATAAAGCTGCCCAAATCTCGCTCATTAGGCTTGTCAAACGCTGTGGACGCCGAACGAGCTTGGATGATGGGAGTCCAATCTGGCCCGGTGCCAGTATCGAGGACGGCTTCGACAAATTCATCGATCGCGGTGTTGAGTGCGCCCAAGGCACCGGTTCGGATTGCCGATTGAGTTTCCCGATTGTTGTAGAACTCACCGTAGGAGTCCACGACTGCCTCGCCCATCTGTTCGGCATCCAAACGACCGCCAGCGATCGCCAGGTCTTGCAACCAGCCCGTATAATCCCAGCCCTGACCCGGTTCCAAATCCTGGGATGCGACGACCACCTCGGCCAGATCCTTGATTTCGTAAGCTTGCTCGACCAATCCTTGCAGGCAGGCGTCGAAACCGACGACCTTGAGATTGCCACCCAAGTTGGCATCTGTAATTGCCCCGGTCACCTCGCTCAAGGATAAGTTGGCGTTGCCATCGGTTTCATCCCAAGCGACACCGGACAGGCCGCCACCGTGATCCCAAATCACAACCGCATAATTTTCAGCTGGGTAGTTTTGGGCGCCCCACTGGATGAACTCGGTGAGGGTTGCCGGATCTCCCATGTTGAGTTCCTCGAGGGACTGCAAGTCGCTCGTGATCAAGCTGGTGTCGTTGTCGTGCTCAATCAAGCCCCGGCGGGTGTCTGTCCAGTTTCCGTTGCTGGTGTCGTCCCACCGCTCCGGCGAGCCATCGATGCGATCGATTTGAACCACCACATTGACGTTATCCGGCAGGTTGACGGCTTCCATTTCGTTGATGTCAACAATACCCGCACCTTCGAGGTTGTTGTCCGCGGCGATGTAGACCATAATCGTCCACTGGTCAGTATCAGAGGTATTGTTGGGATCGTTGTTGCTATTATCCTCATTTTCGCTGCTACCGCCGACCGTGGTGATATTCAGGCTGTATTCGGGGTTAGACACTTCCTCATAGCCGTAGACTTCAACCCAGTAGTCGCTGTCTGCGGTTCCCTCAAAGGTCACCCATTCCTCATTGGTGGTGCCTTCAGAAGTACCCAGTAGACTTTCTGAATCGTAAACTCGCAGGTCTACATCTCCTTCGGCGTGGTTGAAGTCGAGGCTGACCTCGACAGTGCCGTTACTGGAGGGCCTGAACTGGAACCAGTCGGTATCCCCTTCCGTGAGAGTGAGATCGTCTTCCCCGACATCGCGAGACCCGAAGAGATAAGCCGTGGCTTGGGTGTTGTTTTCTTCAAAGCGATCCGGACTGATTCCCGTCCCAGGACTCGAACTTCCTTCGAGGGGGGCATCAACCGTCAGTTGATATCCGGGGCTGGTCGCACCGTCGTACCCGAACACTTTGACATAGTAGGTGTCGGGAGCCAGTCCATCCAAGTAGATGGTTTCGACGTTGCCAACTCCCGCAGATTGTCTCAACGGAAATGCCCCAGTTTGGTCGTAAAGTTCAATGTCAATGTCTCCGTCGCCGTGGTTAAATCCATCCACCTGGACAAAATCCCCAAAGTTCCCCATCTCGGCGAGGTCAAACCTGAACCAGTCCGCGTTACCCGCTTCATGAATATTCAGACCGGAGATGGTGCTGTTGTCTCGCACCAGAGTCGCTGCTGTCAGAGAATCATTCGATTCATAACCATCCGGACCCGTAATCGTATTAGCATCATCATCCTCACTCGGAGCATCGGGTGCATCGATGGTGAGGGTGTAATTGGGGTTGCTGGCTCCGTCAAAGCCGTAAACACTGATGTAGTAGTTCCCGGCATCTAAATAAGCCAGACTGATGCTCTCTTCATCGGAAACGCTGTAGGAGCCGTCGATATAATTACCATTCCCGTCAAACAGTTCGAGATCGAGGTCGCCAAAGTCGTCGGTGAAGTTGATCCGAATTTCGTCGCCCACCTGAGCCTCATCGAGCATCTCAAACTCATACCAGTCGTATTCCACCTCCCCGGCCGGCGGCGGTGCAATCACCAGGTTCGAGTAAGTATTCAACCCCCTCAACTCTCGCAGATCCGATGCCGTTTCGCGAGAATTGTTAGACTCATAACTGTCATCTGAACCGACACCCACACCCGTATCATCACCCGGGGCGTTGATGGTCAGGGTGTAATCATTTTCGGCTCCGGCATAGCCATAAACATGGGCGTAATAGACTCCCGGTGCGAGTCCTTCCAGGCTCACGGTTTCATTATCGGTAACGCTGTAGGAGCCGTTGAGCGGGCTGTTGTTTGCATCGTAGAGTTCGAGGTCGAGGTCTCCGAAATCGTCTATAAAGTTGATCGTGACAGCATGATTCGCCCCACCCGTTCCGGTCATCTCAAATTGATACCAGTCATCGTCTAAGGCGGTCAGCACGGCACCATTCTCGATGAAGTTCACCCCTTGCAACACACCCAAAGGCCATGCACTCTCAAGACTATCATTCTCTTCTAAGCGATCGTCACGGCCGTTACCTGTACCCGTTCCCTCTGGTGCATCAATTATCAGAGTATAGTTGGGGTTTGTGGCTCCGCCATAGCCATAAACACGGGCGTAATAGACTCCCGCTCCCAGTCCGTCCAGGCTGACTATTTCATCATCAGTTATGCTGTAGGAGCCGCTCAATGGATTGACAGGATCCTCTGCTGCATACAGTTGGAGATCGAGGTCGCCCGCAGCATGAGAAAACTCGATCCGAACTTCATGATCGAAAAATCCATCACCATCAATCTCAAATCTGAACCAGTCGGACTCCTCTGATTCACCGACTTCAGGAGGGGCAATCACTAAGTTGTTGTAGACGTTGTTGTAACCCCGTCTGAGCCCCAAATTAGCAGAAGTGTTAGCTTCAGTTGCAGAATCGTTGGATTCATAGCGATCGTCATTACCAACGTTTCCCGTCCCGTAAGGAGCATCGATGATCAGCTCGTAATCAGAAGTGGTAGCCCCTTGGTAGCCAAACACTTGGGCATAATAGGTACCTGGGTCAAATCCTGCCAAACTAATACTTTCGTAATCGCCCGTACCGGTAGACGAACTGATCAGAGTGTTGCCATCAGAGTAAATTTTCAAGTCAAGGTCGGCAACAGAACCGTCAAATGCGATCGCCAGTTCATTTCCGAATACACCCTGCCCAGAGATATCAAAAGAAAACCAATCGTCATCCAGCAGGGCTAAATTGTCATAAGAGACTTCTCCCTGTACAGACCCCAGAGGAGACGCCTCTGCGAAGATATTATTGTCTTCGTATGGGTCATCCGATTGGGTTTGGGGGTTGTCAATAGCCAGAGTATAGTTTGGGTTGCTGGCTCCGTTCCATCCGTAAACTTGGACGTAATAGGTTCCCGCAGGTTGATTTGCCAAACTAATACGTTCTTCCTCTGAAGTGCTAGTTGAACTTCCAATCTGATTCCCCCCCGCATCGTAGAGAACCATGTCCAGATCTCCGAGGTCATGGGAGAAATTAATCCGCACCTCGGCATCAAATCCGCCCATTCCGCTGGTCGTGAAGGTGAACCAGTCATCATCTTCGGACTCAATGACCAGGTTTTCGTACTCCGCCAAGGCAGTCACGGAACCGAGATCAGCCGCCGTCTCGCGGGTGTCGTTGGGTTCGTACTCATCATTTGATGAGCCTCCTCCCGAGATGAACGGCGCAAAGATTTCGAGGTCATAGTCAGGGTTACTCGCTCCGTTCCATCCATAAACCTGAGCGAAGTAAGTACCCGCACTCGGTAGAGTGATACTCTCAAAATCTCCCGTACCTGCTGAACTGGTGAGGAAATTCCCATTGGCATCATAAAGTGCCAAGTCTAGGTCTCCATTCCCGCCGTTGAAGGAGATATCGACCTCGCCGTAGAAACTGCCGGTTTCAGGTTCAGAGGTTTCAAATTGAAACCAGTCTTCATCGCCGGACGGATCGATGCTCAGACCGTAATTACCGGTCTACCCATTAACTAGCCCTAAGAATGTTGCACTGGTCTGTGCATCATTCGGCTCTAAATAATCAACCATTTTAGCTTATCCATGAAACACCGCGATATCCAAATCTTGCCGAATGTTCGCCAATTAAAGGATTGCCAACCAGACCGATCGCCGATCGCCTTCGCGAACCATTGCAGCATTTGATTCTCACAAACCAACCCCTCTCGCTATCAAAAAGCGAGAGATTTTGAGACTCTGAAAGCCGAAAATATTTGAGTTCAAAAACCTCTGAACTCAGTCCTCCGGCTTGAGTGGACTGCCAATTCTAGTGCTGGGGTTGGCAATTTCCAATTGGGTATGACGAACGTGGGTCGGCCCACAATGTCGATCTTGACAGACCACGAAGAGGGTAAAGATTGCAGTCGTGACGGGGGTACAATCGCAAGCCAATCGACAAACAATGAATATGACACAGTGGTTGCCCCGGAAAAATGAGGGTCAGGAGGTTGGTGTTCTCATTTCACCCATCGGCTCCAGGGTCTCTTGGGCTTGACCTGACTTTTGTACCGACTCCGCAGCAGCAGTTCGCTTGATGACCACCCCATGAGTAATTCGACGATTTCATCGTACCTTACCGATTTGACTTTTCAGCAAAAAATAACAAAATTTAATAATTTGCTTTTCAATCCAACGCTTTTATTTACAAATTGTTACACGATACCCCCGGGAATTGGGCCATGATTCGAGTTCTAAAAAAGGGTGTTACATTTCCAGGCGGTGGAGTGCCGAGTTGACCCGATTTCTCAACACTGTGAGTGTACCAGAGTTGACAATGACGACTCATCCGATATACCAATCTGATAGAATGGGTTCCTGGAGAGTTCCCAGATCGGACTCGCTCCGATTTCGGTTTTGGCTTCGTTTTCGTTGCCGGCCGATCGCCTTAACTGCTCGAAGTAATCCCCCGATCGCGCAACTGCCGCATGAAAAATTCCTCCAGAGTGAGGCGGGATAAGTTCATGGAAATTAACTGTCCCCCATCTGCTTGTAAATGCTCCAAAAACGCTTGGGGATCGCCGGTGAGGTGTCCCTGCCAACTGTCCCGCTCCCTATCGAAATTTTCCAGCCAATTTTCGAGTGTTTCGCGATCGCCCCCCTTCCCCGTCACCGCGTAAGTTGCCGCCGTCCCCAACAACTCGTCCAGGGAACCGGCACAGATCAATTCCCCCCGCACCAGAATCCCGACGCGATCGCAAATCTTCTCCACGTCGGACAGGACGTGACTGTTAAAAAAGATCGTCTTTCCCTGGTCTTTGAGCGATAAAATAATCTCCCGGATCTGATAGCGCCCCATCGGGTCCAACCCCGACATCGGCTCATCCAGAAACACCAACTCCGGGTCATTAATCAACGCCTGAGCCATGCCGATGCGCTGCAACATCCCCTTGGAATACTGGCGCATCTGCTTTTTCACCGCCGCCGACTTCGCCAGTCCCACCAAATCCAATAACTCGGGGATGCGCCGGCGACTCACCCCCCGGGGAATTTGGAACAATTCTGCGGCGAACTCCAAAAACTCCCACCCCGTCAGGTGGTCGTAAAAATAGGGGTTTTCCGGCAAATATCCCACCCGCTGTTTCACCGGGCGATCGCCGATGGGTTTTCCCAGCAGCGACGCCCTTCCGGAGGTGGGACGCACCAACCCCAACAACAGTTTAAATAACGTCGTCTTTCCCGCCCCGTTTTGGCCGAGCAAGCCGAAAGTTTCCCCCCGATACAGCGTCAGGGTACAACTTCGCAGGGACTCGATTTTTTGGTTCATCCAAAACCCCGTCCGGTAGAACTTGCCCAAATTCTGGGTTTCCACCACCGGGACGGGTTCGGACTGGGGCGATCGCATTTCCAACTCAGGAGCCTGATTCATTTTTGCATCACATTCATGCGGACATATAGCAGTGTGAAATGATTCGTGAAAAATCGATCCGCTCAAAGCCCCCAGTATTGGGGGTTTGGGGGCCGGACAATTTTACAAATGGTTCCACATTGGGCTATATTCAATTTTTATCAGAAAATCGCGTCCGACACCCCCAACTGCCCCCAAACCGTTTTCGCCCCCACCGCGATCGCCTCGTCCACAATTTCCGGGAGATATCGCGATCGCCGAAAAACATTCACGATATCGATCGCCTCCGGAACCGTTTCCAAACAAGGATAGCAGGGCTCGCCATCAATTTCCGCCACAACCGGATTCACGGGATAAACGCGATACCCCTGCCGTTTCAAGAATTGGGCGATTTGATAGCTGGTGCGGTGGGGTTTGTCCGAGTGGCCCACCACCGCGATCGCCCGGGACTGCCCGAGCACCGCCGCCATCGCCCTGTCATCTACGTTGAGATCGACCATAATTCACAAAAGCCCCATCACCTGCGACCCACATAAAAAATCAGAAATCTGCGTCATCTGC
>NZ_JAYFER010000445.1:0-22697 GCF_055795065.1 Lyngbya sp. CCY1209 | reverse complement strand
CCCGCCGGCGCCGCCCCGTCCCCAGGCCGACTCCGCCCCGAAGCCGCCGAGTCAAGCGGCGGCCTCACCCGCGCCGTCGGCAGCGATCGAGGAGCCGGCCGGGCCTCACCCAGCCCCGACTCCGCCCCGACTCGATGCCCGACCGGACTGGAGGGGGGCGCTACAAACTGAAGCGATCGCCCGCACCTTTGAGACCGAGGCCGAGCTGTTGGCTCCCGCAGACGAACTCCCCTTTCAAAGAGGATCGGCCCTGAGTCTAGGCACGGGCTATGTGCAAACGGACTTCGGCGGTATCGGACAACCCGAAGCGGCGATCGACAACATTCTGGCGGAACCAGTGCTGTTAGCCCAGGTGGCCCAGCCCGCCCTGCAAGTCCCGGATCTGACCCCGCCGACGGAACCCTATCCCCAACCCTACCCGGACGGAACCTTGCGAACCGATCCGCCGGCGATCCTGTTTCCGAGCAGCAACCCGCTCTACTTTCCCACCCAGCCGGACCAGGTGGAAATTCAAGAAACGGTCCCCATCACACTGGAGCAAGCCCTCGACCTGGCGCGGCGCAACAACGAAGAAATTGCCGTTTTGCAACTCCAAGTTGACCAGAGCCTCGCCAACCTGCGGGTCGCCCAGGCGGAACTGTATCCCAGCCTGTCGTTTACCTCCAGCTTGGTCCGCTCCGAGAGTGCGTCAACGACCATCTCCACCCGGGCGCAGAACCGCCGGATTCGCAACGAGCGTCGCAAAGCCGCAGCGGCCGGCCAAGATATCCAAGATCAAAGCCCATTTGCCATCCCCTTCGGCAGCACCAGCTTCGACAACTCCCTTCAAATCCAATACGACTTCGGGTTGAGCGGGGCGCGGGGGGCGCGAATTCGGGAGGCCGAGGAACAATTGCGGGCGGCAGAATTGGAGCTGGAGCGGGTGGTCGAAGAGACCTATCTGAACGTGACGGACACCTACTACACCCTCCAGGCCGCGGATGCCACGGTGGAAATTCAACGTGCCGCCGTGCGAAACGCCCAAAAAAGTTTGGAGGATGCCGAAGCCCTGGAACGGGCGGGGGTGGGGACCCGATTTGAAGTCCTGCAGGCCCGCGTCACCCTGGCGAGTAGCCAGCAGGATCTGACCAATGCCATCAGCAACCAGAAAACGGCACGGCGAAATTTGTCTGTTCTGGTCAATGTGAGTCAGAACGCCAATTTGGTAGCCGCGGACCCCATCGCCCTGGCGGGGACGTGGGAGTTTACCCTCGACGAGACGATTGTCCTGGCTTACAAAAATCGCCCGGAACTCGAACAGCAACTCATTGCCCGCAACGTCGCCGAGGAGCGGCGGCAGCAGGCCCTCGCCGCCACCCGGCCTAACTTGACGGCGGCGGCCAGCTACAACGTCCTCGGACTGCTTTCCGACGATGCGAGCCCCTTCGCGAACCAGGGTTGGGCGGACGGCTACAGCGTCCAACTTCAGTTGCAGTGGAATTTCTTCGACGGCGGCGCGGCCAAAGCGAGAGCCAGACAGCAAGAGCTCGGTATCGCGATCGCCGAAGAGCAATTTTCCCAGACCCGCAACCAGATCCGCCGCAATATCGAGGAGTCATTTTATGACCTACAGGCCAGTTTTGAAAATATCGGGGTGGCGAATTTGGGTGTCGAGGAAGCTACGGAAGCTCTGCGCCTGGCCCGACTGCGATTCCAGGCTGGGGTGGGAACTCAGACAGACGTGATCAACCAGGAAACTAGCCTCACCCGCGCCCAAAACCAGTTGTTGCAGGCGATCATCGGTTACAACCGCGCCTTGGCCCAACTGCGGCGGGCGGTGAGCAACCTGCCGGGAAGCATCCTACAGGATCGACCCTAAGAAATGGACGGGTGCATCTCAACTCCCTTCACAACCGGACTCATCCGACAGGAAAAGACAAAAAGTCAAAACAGTTTGTTAACATTTTTAACGGAGCCCGCGACGCCTCCGGTTTTTGTCGCTCTGAGTCGTGAGCGTCTGGAGGATGTCCCCAAGTTTTTTTGAAGACCGATGTCGATCCATTTAGGAATTCGTAATGGCTAATATCAATTTTGTCAACGAGAATCGCGAAGTAATTGCCGCAGATGGGGCCAATCTCCGACTCAAAGCCCTGGAAAATCAAGTGGATCTGTATACGCTTAAGGGAAAATTGATGAACTGCGGCGGCTACGGCCAATGCGGCACCTGCATCGTGGAAGTGGTGGAAGGGATGGACAATCTCTCCCCCAAAACCCCGGTCGAGGAACGCATTCTCAAGAAAAAGCCCGACAATTATCGTTTGGCTTGCCAGACCCAAGTCAACGGTCCGGTGAGCGTGAAAACCAAACCGAAGCGATAGTTCGGGCCGTCTTTTTTTGTGGCCGGGACGATCGCGCGGGGAATAATTGATCATTGACAATTGATCATTGATAATTGACGATGATTAGTTGTTGTCCCTGCCATCCATGACTGTCATAATTGCGGGAGAGCGCAGCGGTGTGGGCAAGACGACCCTCACCCTCTGTCTCCTGGCCTATTTGAAATCCCGACAATTTGACGTTCAGTCTTTCAAAGTGGGGCCGGATTACATCGACCCCATGTTTCACGAATATGTCACCGGGAAACCCTGTCGCAACCTCGACCCGATCCTGACTTCGGAGGATTACGTCAGACGCTGTTTTTCCCGCCACCTCCGGCGGGGACAATTGGGGTTAATTGAGGGGGTGATGGGGCTCTTTGACGGCCTTCCCGTTGGCGGGGGAAAGGTCCCGATCGCATCCACGGCCCACGTCGCCGAGTTGTTGGATTTGCCGATCATTTTGGCGATCGACTGTGCCCGCCTCTCCGGTTCCGCCGCGGCCATCGCCCACGGTTTTTCGACCCTTTATCCCCACCTCAAATTTGCGGGAATCGTCCTCAACCGCGTCGGGAGCGATCGCCATCTGGATTTACTCAAAGCGGCGATCGAACCGCTCGATTTGCCGATTTTGGGCGTCGTCCGCCGCCAGGATCATATCAAAATCCCCGATCGCCATCTGGGTTTGGTCCCCGCTGAGGAGCTCCCGGAACTCGACGCACTCCTGGGGCGGCTGGCGGCGTTGGCGGGACGCTGTTTCGATTGGGAACGGTTGTTGCCACTGTTGTCGGCGGAAACGACATCCCCCCGGTCCCCCATTGGCGATCCCCCCCCCGCCCCATCCCCCCCGGCCCCCCTTTGTAAGGGGGGAGATCGGAGGGGAGCTCCATTTTCCGGTATCCGAATTGCGATCGCCCGGGATGCGGCTTTCAGTTTTTACTACGCCGACAATCTGGATAGTTTGCGGGAATTGGGGGCGGAACTGGTGTTTTGGAGTCCCCTCACAGATGCGGTTCCGGCGGACATCGACGGCTTCTATTTCGGGGGCGGATTTCCGGAAGTCTTCGCCGAAGGGTTGAGTCGGAATCGGGAAACGTTGCAAAATGTGCGATCGCTCATTCAATCCGGCATCCCCACCTACGCCGAATGCGGGGGGTTGATGTATTTGTGCGATCGCATTGTCGATTTCCAAGGCAAAAGCTGGCCGATGGCGGGGATTTTACCCGCCGGGGCGATTATGGAAAAACGGCTGACGCTGGGTTATTACCAAGCCGAAGTGTTGCGGGAAACGCCCCTGTTCGCCGCCGGGGAAACCGTCTGCGGCCACCAATTTCACCATTCCCACATTTCGACAACATCGGATACGTCCCCCTATCAGATGTGTCGCTACGGGAGCGATCGCGATCTGGAAACCGAAGGCTGGAACAATTACCCCAACTTGCACGCATCTTACCTTCATTTGCACTGGGGCGATCGCGTGGAGATTCCCCGCCGATTTTTGAACAGTTGTCGCGATCGCAAAAAAAGAGCCACCCGATGAAACGGATGGCCCCATATTGATGAAAATGAAACGGATCGTTATATCAAATCCGGTCAAAGACTCGGACATCGAGAGGGCTGGAGGGAAAGAGGAAAACCCTACACCCTACACCCTACACCCTACACCCGACTCAAAAAGTTTGTCGGGTAAATAACCGGATCTGATATTAGGCGATCGCGGCCATTTTCACGTCGCTGGATGCCAACAAATCTTGCAATTCTTCGGCGTCCACCGTCTCTTTCTCGATCAGCATTTCCGCCAACTTATCCAAGACGGGGCGGTTTTCTTCCAACACCTGGCGAGCGCGGGAATAGGCCGATTCCACCAGAGCCCGAACTTCTTCGTCGATGGCCGCGGCGGTTTCTTCGGAGAAGTCCCGCTCGGACATGATGTCCCGGCCGAGGAAGACGTTGCCCTGCTGGCGGCCGAGGGCGACGGGTCCGAGGCGATCGCTCATCCCGAAGCGGGTGATCATCTGGCGGGCCACCCGAGTCACCTGCTGGAGGTCGTTGGAGGCGCCGGTGGTCACTTCTTCCTCCCCGAAGACGAGTTCTTCGGCCAGACGACCGCCGAGGGCGACCGCCATTTGGTTGTGCAGGTAAGACCGGCTGTAGAGTCCGGAATCCATGCGGTCTTCGCTGGGCATGAACCAGGTCAGTCCGCCGGCGCGGCCCCGGGGGATGATGCTGATTTTCTGCACCGGGTCGTAATCCGGCATCAGGGCACCAACCAAAGCGTGACCGGCTTCGTGGAAGGCGACCAGGGTTTTGCGTTTTTCGCTCATCACCCGATCTTTTTTCTCGGGACCGGCCAGGACGCGATCGATGGCGTCGTTGACTTCATCCATCGAAATTTCGGTCAGGTTGCGGCGGGCGGCGAGGATGGCCGCTTCGTTGAGCAGGTTCGACAAATCGGCGCCGGTGAAACCGGGGGTGCGGCGGGCGATCTTGTCGAGGTCTACATCTTTGGCGAGGGTCTTGCCGCGGGCGTGGACGTTGAGGATTTCGGAGCGTCCGGCGTAGTCGGGGCGATCGACGACCACCTGGCGATCGAAGCGTCCGGGGCGCATCAGGGCGCTGTCGAGGACGTCGGGGCGGTTGGTGGCGGCAATAATAATGATGCCGGTGTTGCCCTCAAAGCCATCCATTTCGGTGAGTAGCTGGTTGAGGGTCTGTTCCCGCTCGTCGTTGCCCCCGCCGAGGCCCGCACCCCGCTGGCGGCCCACGGCGTCGATTTCGTCGATGAACACGATACAGGGGGCGTTGGCTTTGGCCTGCTCGAATAGGTCGCGGACCCGGGAGGCGCCGACGCCGACGAACATTTCCACGAATTCGGAACCGGAGATGCTGAAGAAGGGCACGCCCGCCTCTCCGGCGACGGCTTTGGCCAGCAGGGTTTTACCGGTTCCGGGGGGACCCACCAGCAGCACGCCCTTGGGGATTTTGGCACCGATGGCGGTGAAGCGATCGGCGTTTTTGAGGAAGTCTACGACTTCGCTGAGTTCGAGTTTGGCCTGTTCGATGCCGGCCACATCCCCGAAGGTGACTTGGGTTTGGGGTTCCATCTGCACCCGGGCCTTAGATTTGCCGAAGTTCATGGCTTGGCTGCCCGGGCCGCTTTGGGCGCGGCGCAACAGGAAGAAGAGTCCCACCAGCAGCAAAACCGGGAAGAAAAGGCCGCTCAATGCTTTGAACCAGAATCCCTCGTCGCTCTGGGGCAGGACGGAAATATCGACGTTGTTTTGGGTCAGAATGTTAATCAAATCGGGGTCGTTGGGCAGGTTGACCAACACTTTGGAGCCGTCTTGGGCCGTAACGAGCGCTTTGCTGCGATCGGCACTGATGCTCACTCGCTCGACCCGATCCTGTTGGACTTCCTGGACGAACGTGCTGTATTTCCAGGTTTCCCGAGTTTGGGGCTGTTTATCGAATAATGCCGTTGCCAAAGCAATGACGACAATGGCCAGCAGTGCATATAAGCCCGCATTTCTCCACCGTTTATTCACCGGCGTCTGTCCTCCTATCGATTCTTTGTCGCTACCAGAGGATCTGGTACCTTTATATTATTGTTTACCAATCTTAACGTATTTTTCAGAAAGGCTGGGGGGGTCGGGGGGATGGGGAGCAGGGGGAGCAGGGGGAGCAGGGGGAGCACAGGGGCGGTTGATGATGTATTATTATTTCCTTTGCTGACCGAAGCTTGAGCCTCGACATCCGACCTTAATATATAGTGACTCATGGGGAATCCTGTTCATCGCGATATCGACCGCCCTCCGGCAGATGCGGGGGTTTCGCAACTTAATGCCCGGGCGAAAGCGGATCTGGCGGCGGGAAAGTTGGAATCGGCGATCGCAATTTGTCACGAGGCGATCAAGTCTCAACCGGACTGTGCCGGGGCTTATCGCATTCTCGGTCAAGCGTTACAAGCTGGAAATCAGGCTGAAAAGGCGATCCGGGCTTACGAACAAGTCTTGCAACTGCAACCCGATGCCATTGATGTTTATCTCTGTTTAGAGGCGTTGTATCACCGGCGAGGGTGTCTGAGTGAGGTGAATCGCTGTCGCCGACAAATTCGGGAACTCGAAACCCGCCGTTATTTGCCGGAGGGGGCGACGCAACCCAATTTGAATTATTTGGAGACATCGGGATGGGTACAGTCTCTCAAAGGTCAGGAACCTGTCAACGGGGCATTACAACCGATTCCTTGGTATAATTATCCCGCGATCGAATTTGTCGAAAATCATTTGAAACCGGATTTTCAGGTTTTTGAATACGGAAGTGGATACTCGACCCAATGGTATGCGGCGCGGGTGGCACGGACGATCGCGGTGGAAAGCGATCCGAATTGGTACGGAAAGTTGCGCGATCGGCTGATGGCGAACGCTGCGATTTTCTTGATCGAAGATGAGGAGAAATATGCGGCTAAAATCTGGGATTATCCTGACTGTAGCTTTGATGTTGTCGTCGTGGACGGCATCAACCGCAATCGGTGCGCGATGCACAGCATTTCTAAATTGAAACCGACGGGATTTATCATTTTTGACAATACTGATCGGTACATCTACGATCGGGGCATCGAACATCTGATGAACGGCGGGTTCAAACGGATCGATTTTTTCGGACTCGTCGCGACTCAAACTTATAAAACCTGCACGTCAATTTTCTTTCGAGATGACAGCTTTTTAAAAAATGCCCCGTTGCCCAGCGCCAGAAGCTCCTGTTTGGGAATTTCTTTGGGATATGCTGAAGCTCACAATCGCTGCGATGATTCGATTTAATTATTGTGATGGAAACTCCGGTTATTTTTATTATCTATAATCGTCCTCAAACCACGGCACGAGTATTTGAGGCGATCCGGCAGGTCAAACCGCGTCAATTGTTGGTGATTGCGGACGGCCCCCGGAGCGATCGCCCGTCGGATCGGGAGCGCTGTCAGGCGGCGCGACAAATTGTCGAACAGGCGAACTGGGACTGCGAAATTTTGAGGAATTATTCCGCGGTCAATTTGGGATGCCGGCAACGGATTTCGAGCGGTTTAAATTGGGCATTTGAACGGGTGGAATCGGCGGTCATTTTGGAAGACGACTGCATCCCGGATCTGACGTTTTTTCCCTTTTGCGAGGAACTGTTGAAGCGGTACGATCGCGATCCGAGGGTGATGGCGATCTCCGGAGATAATTTCCAATTCGGGCGACGATACACGGCGGATAGTTATTATTTTTCTCGATACCCCCACTGCTGGGGTTGGGCGACCTGGCGTCGAGCTTGGCAACAGTACGACGACTCCATGAGTTCCTGGCCGCAACTGAGGGACAGTCGGTGGCTGGAAACCCTTTTTTCCGAACCCGAAGCCGTCAAATATTGGTCGAATATTTTTGAAAATAATTATCGGGGTTTTAACTCCTGGGCTTATGTTTGGACATTGACCTGCTGGAGTCGTAATGGTTTAACCATTTTACCCGAGGTCAATTTGGTTTCCAATATCGGTTTTGATCGGGGGGCGACCCACACACCCGAGCCGAGTCAATTTGCCCATATGGAAACGGGAACGATGACATTTCCAATGCGGCATCCGCAGGCGGTTAAAGCCCACCTAAAAGCCGATGAATTTACAGAAAAAATCATGTTTTCTGGACAGCAGAATGCGATGTCTATGATTGGCAAAAATACCACCTGTAAGGTTTGCGGTTCCACCTCCCAATTCTTCGATCGCGCGCAAATTTTAAACAAATATGATGTCGATTATTTTCAGTGTATCAACTGTGGTTTTGTTCAAACGGAAGATCCCGATTGGTTAGCCGAAGCTTATGCAGAACCGATCGCGGATAGTGACGTGGGATTGGTCGCCCGCAATCTGGAATTTTCCCAAATCGCGGAAAACTTAATTGTCAACTTGTTTGATCGTCGCGGCAAATTTCTCGATTATGGTTGCGGTTACGGTTTGTTTGTCCGACTGATGCGAGAATCTGGATTCGATTTTTACGGGTGCGATCGCTATTGTCAAAACCTATTTTATCAAGGGTTTGAAGTCGGGGAAAATTCCGACGATAACTATGATTTAGTCACGGCTTTTGAAGTCTTGGAACACTTGGTCAATCCCCGAGAAGAAATCGAAAAAATTCTCAAATTTTCTCGCAGCCTATTTTTCAGTACCCAACTGCTGCCGGAGAATAATCCTAAACCCAAAGATTGGTGGTACTATGCATTGTCGGAAGGTCAGCATATTTCGATTTATACAAAGAAAGCCTTATCCATCATCGCCGAGCGGTTCGGATTGAATTTGTACACCTATGGAAATTCTCTACATCTGCTGACAGAAAAAGTAATTTCACCCCATTTATTTTATCAATCATGTCAGGTCAAGCACAGCTCACAGTCCGGACGGCGAACCGAAGCCGACTATCTCCGAGAAATTTCCCTTGCCAAAAAAGCTGCTGATCGTCAAAATAAATCCTTCCAAATATTGGTTGACGGCGTTTTCTTTCAATTGAACAATACGGGGATCGCTAGGGTCTGGCGTTCGCTCTTTTCGGCGTGGGTTGCCGATGGTTTTGCCAGCCATATTCTAGTTTTAGATCGGGAGGGAACCACCCCCAAGATTCCCGGAATTCGATATCGAACAATTCCGCGATACAATTCTAACGACACGGAGCGCGATCGGCAAATGTTACAGCGAGTTTGTGATGAACAAAAAGCCGATCTGTTTATTTCAACTTATTATACGACTCCGGTTTCTACCCCGTCGGTATTGATGGCTTACGATATGATTCCGGAAGTCTTCGGACAAAATCTCAACTGTCCGGAATGGCGAGAAAAACATGAGGGAATTCGGCGAGCAGTTTCTTATCTGACAATATCAGAAAATACGGCTCGCGATTTAATTCGATATTTCCCGCAAATTTCGCCTGATTCCGTAACGATCGCTCATTGTGGAGTCGAAAGCCAATTTTCTCCGGCTTCCGATGAAGAGAAGGCTAATTTTAGATGCAAGTACGGTCTGTCAAAATCCTATTTTCTGATCGTTGGTGAACGGGTGGGTTGGAAAAATGCCAAAAACACAATTTTATTTTTTCAAGCGTTTTCGCGTCTGGCTAATAACCGAGATTTAGAAATTGTTTGTGTCGGCGGAAAACCGACGCTGGAAAAGGGATTGGCACAATTTGTTTCTGAACGTAGCGTTAAAATCTTAACATTGAGTGACGCGGAACTCAAAGTGGCATATTCTAGTGCGATCGCCTTGGTTTATCCGTCCAAATATGAAGGATTTGGGATGCCGATCGCAGAGGCAATGGCTTGTGGGTGTCCGGTGATTACTTGTCCCAACAGTTCCCTTTTAGAAGTAGCCGGGGAAGCCGCTATTTATGTCGGCGATCGCGATATTGACCGTCTCGTTCAAGCCTTAATCGATGTTCAAAAATCCGACATTCGACAGAAACTTATTGTCGCAGGTTTAGAGCAATCGCGACAGTTTTCTTGGTCTAAAATGGGAAAAACGGTCGGCAATGCCTTGCTCCAAAAAGCGGCTCAAATAAAATCAAACTCTCGATTATATCCCCGAGTTTCTGCGATTGTTTCGACTTACAACTCCGAGAAATTCCTGCGGGGATGTTTGGAAGACTTGACGAATCAAACCCTGTCTCAAAAGGGGGAATTGGAAATTATCATTATCGACAGCAAGTCGGAGCAGAACGAAAAGCAAATTGTCTCGGAATTTCAGAGCCAATACCCCCAGATTGTTTATCACCAAACCGAAAATCGGGAAACCCTCTACGCGGCTTGGAATCGGGCGATCGCGTTGGCAAAAGGAGATTATATCACTAACGCCAACACCGACGATCGCCACCGAAAAGATGCGTTGGAAGTGATGGCGGATTATTTGGATAAAAATCAGAATGTCGCGATCGTTTACGGCGATCAACTCATCACCCAAAACGCCAACGAAACCTTTGATAACACTCAAGCGAACCGGCGCTGGAATTGGCCGGAATTTAGTTATGAAGAACTGGAGCGTCGCTGCATTTTAGGCCCCCAGCCGATGTGGCGGAAATCCCTTCACGAAAAATATGGCGATTTCCGTTCGGAATTTGAGGTCGCCGGGGATTACGAATTCTGGCTGCGGGTTGGCAAAACAGAAAAAATTGTGAAATTACCGCAGGTTTTTGGGTTATACTACGAACATCCCCAGGGTTTAGAAAAGACATCGCCGACAATGGTTCAGGAAGTGCGCCAGATTTGGCACGAATACGGCATTTCTCAGCGCGGCATTCAGCCGAAAACTTCCGTTCCGGTTCCCGTTTCCCCAAGCGAACTCGATTCTATGCGTGCAGGCACTCCCACAACTCCCCAAATTTCGATTATCATTCCCTGCTACAATCAGGCGAATTATCTCAAGGAAGCCGTCGATAGTCTTTTGGCGCAAACGATCGCCGACTGGGAATGTATCATCGTCAATGATGGCAGTTCCGACGGGACACCCGTTGTGGCTGAATTGCTGATCGAACTGCACCGCGATCGCGCTTTAAAACTCATCAATCAAGACAATAAAGGTGTCGTCGCGGCGCGAAATCTAGGCTTGAGTCAGGCGCGGGGAAATTACCTGTTATTTTTGGATGCGGACGACAAGTTGCACCCCAATTTTCTGGCGGAAACCCTGGAAATTTTGCAACAAAAACCGGATGTCGGGTTCGTCTACACCGATATCGAATATTTCGGAACTCAACAGGGAGTCAAAACCGACGGGGATTTCGATCCGAGTCGGCTGCTGCGGTCCAATCAAGCCAGCATCACGTCCCTATTTCGGCGATCGATTTGCGATCGCATCGGCGGTTTAAAAACGGAGATGGAGGCGGGACTCGAAGACTGGGAATTCTGGGTGGCGGCTTACGAAAGTGGCTGGCGGGGATATCGCCTCCCCAAACCCTATTTGTATTACCGCCAATATGGCGACGGTTCCCGGCTGCAAAACTTACTCGGCGATCGCGAAACCCTCGCCGTCCAAAAAGCCAAAATTATCGCCCTCCACCCCAACTTATATACGCCGGAGGAAGTGGGAGCCGCGGCGCAGATTTTGCAGGAGCGGGGCATCGTCATCCACCCCGTTCGATCCGCTTCCAATATTGTATCAAATCCCGACCAATTTTTGGCGGATGTCACCGATTTGGTGGAGCGCTACAACCGGGGAAGTGGCGATCGCACCGTTTTGGATCGACTGCGACAGTTGCGCCGGGAGTTGGCGGAATTCTGGTGGAATTGCGAACCCGAAAGCCTCGAAAGTGCCCGCGCCGGGGCGCCAGGTAAGGCGCACAAACTGCTGTTAAAAAGTGGCATCAAACAGGAAGTCAAAACCGAGTCAGAAATCCAGTACGGCCGCACCCTGCAAACGGCGATCGCGGATAACTATTCCCACGGGACGGCGATCGCGGCGATGCTGTACTTCTGGCCCCACCAACTTTCCATTCCCTACGAAAAGTTGGCGCTCCCCCAATGGCTGGCGGCGGACTATTTGGATTTTCTCCTCTCCAACCCCGAATTCTTCCAGGAAGTGGGAGAAGCCGATGGCTACCGCCAGTATTTCCTGGGATTGCTGCGATATTTACACCGCTCAATTTTCGCAAACAAAGACTCCCAAAACTGGAAAAATATCGCCTGGTTTGTGACGATCCACTGCCGCGTCATTAGCCTGTATTTTAATACCGAAAACCTCAAAGAAATTTACACCCTGCGGGGGGATATCATCGAGTTCGCGTTGCGGAGTCGGGGCGCTCAAATTGACTGGGAAATCCCTCAGCGATCGGCCGAGCGCCAAAAAATTCGCGTCGGCATTTTGAGCAAGCATTTCGGGCCGATGACCGAGACATTCGCCACCCTCCCCGCCTTTGAATATTTGCATCGGGGACAGTTTGAAGTGGTGCTGTACGCCCTGCAAACCGACGGCAATTCGGTGGAACAATACTGCCGCGATCGCGCCGATAAATTCGTCCAACTCTCCGGTTCCCTGATGGCACAAGTCACCGCCATTCGCGGGGACGAATTAGACGTTTTATTGGTGGGGACAAACGTCACCGCCGTCACCCACGAAATCACCTTGATCGCCTGTCACCGGCTGGCGCGGGTGCAACTCACCTGTTTCAATTCCCCCGTCACCACCGGCTTCAAAAATATCGACTTTTACATCGCCGGGGAATTGATGGAATTGCCGAAAAATGGAAGTGACCACTATCGAGAAAAACTGGTCAAAATTCCGGGGGCGGGTTGCTGTTTCAGCTACACCGTCGAACCGCAAAAAAGCGCCCCGCCTCCCCAACGGCAACAGTTGGGAATTCCCGACGACGCGATCGCATTTGTTTCCGGCGCGAATTTGTACAAACTGACGCCCGAGTTGCGGGAAACTTGGGTGAAAATTTTGGCGGCGGTGCCCCATTCAAATTTGCTGGTGTTGCCCTTCGGCGCCAGTTGGACGCACCAATATCCGGAAGTGGCATTTCGGCAGCAAATGCAAGCCCTCCTCAACCGCCACAATATCGATCCGAAACGGTTGAAAATACTCGGGGCACTTCCCAACCGCGCCCAAGTCAAAGCCGTGTTGCAATTGGGGGATATTTACCTCGACTCTTTCCCCTACGCCGGGACGACTTCCCTCGTCGATCCCCTAGAAGTGGGGTTGCCGGTGGTGGTGTGGGAGGGGAACACCTTGCGATCGCGGATGGGGGCGGCGATGGTGCGATCGCTGCTTCCCAACGAACCCATTCCCGCCAGCGAACCAGCTTACATCGATGCCGCAGTTCAATTGGCGACGGACGTCGGGGGCCGGCAGCGCAAAAGCCAAGAAATCCGCGAACAAATGGCGGCCAATCCAGAATTTCTCGACAGTCGCGCCCACGCCGTCAAAATGGGGGCCGTTTTTGCCCAACTGTTCCAACTCCGCCGGCGACAGGAGGAGGCGACGGCGTTGGAAAAACCCGCCGTCCGCCAACAATTTTTAGCCGAATTGGTGGACTGGGTGAACTTGTACGATCTCGATCCGACGAATCGGGAAGTGGTGGAAAAATTGCGCCACACCCGGCGGGTGATGGCCGAATATTGGCTGAATCAGCCGCCGGAAAAACTCGAAACTCTCTATCAACAACCCATCGGCAAAGGTTATCAAATTCTCCTCAATCGTGGCATTCAGAAAGAACCCCTCACCGACTCCGAACAGGTGTTGGTGAACCAACTCGCCAAAGTGGCGACGGGGTTGGCCAAACCCAATTCTATCAACAGCCTGATGGTGGTGATGCTGTACTCTCAGCCCGGTAAAATGTTCGTGCGGGATGCCCTCAAGCGCCTGCCGGGGTGGCTGTACCCGGATTATCAGCGAATTTTTGAGAATTCCGAAGCGATCGCCCAAATTCAACGAGCCGTCACCGCCCAACAGCAGCCGACACCCGGAAAAGCCGAGGAACTTCCACCGGAGGCGATGCCACTCGAAAATTCCCAATTGATCAATCGGGCGCGTGGCTGTGCGAAATTGTTTCAAATCGATCCGACAGATGCCGACATCGCGGCGGAACTGCGACAACTGCGGTGGCAAATCGCCCACTTTTGGCTGAATTTGCCCGAAGAAATATTGGAGACGACCTACGATCGCGACATGGGAGACGCCTTCCGAGCGCTGCTTCACAGTCGCCTTCAAAACGAACGACTCACCCAACAAGAATGGGACTTTCTGCAAACCTTGGCGACTTATTTGCGACAGGGTTTAGATGCACCCCGTTCCATCCATTACCTGATGGCGGCGATGTTATATTACCGTCCCGAACAGGTTCAGATCCAAAACCCCTCCCGGCTTCCCAACCGACTGCGACGGGATTACGAGTCCTGGCAAAATTCGCAGAAAAACTAAACTCAATTGCGTCAAACTTTGTTGGTACTCTGAGGGGCTAAAACCGGATTTCCCCGTTCGCTAATTTCCGAAAACAGGGCTTCGTACCGATCTAAAATGACCTCGAACTTGTAGTTTTCTAGGGCATACTTTCGTCCCTGGTCGGCGATCGCATCCATTTTTTCCGGATGGTGATACAAGTCCAAAATAGCTCCGGCGAGGGCCTCGGGAGTTTCCGGCGGGACGACGATCCCGCCCCCGCTCATGCCGACGGCTGTTTCCGCCGTCCCCTGCGGGGGAACCGAGGCGATAATGGGGCGCCCACTCGAGAGCAACCCGGGAATTTTGGAGGGCATATTAAAGGCGGTGACGCTGCGTTTTTGCATCACCAAACTGATGTCAGCCGCGGCTAACATTTCCGGCAGTTCTTCCCGGGGGATGAACGGCAGGAACAGGACGTTATTGACCCCGCAAGCCGAGCCATGTTTTCGCAGGCGATTCAAGGCATTTTCTTCTCCGACGATAACTATCTTAATTTCGGGGACGTGTTGCAGGTGAACCGCCGCCTCGACCGCCGTTTCCAAGCCTTGGGTGCGGGCGATATTGCCGGAATAGAGGACGACAAATTGATCTTCGAGTCCGTGTTTTTTCCGAAAGGAATTATTTTCCCGGGGCTGCGGCCGGATGAAGTTCGTGTCCACCCAATTGGGAATGTGAACGATTTTTTCCCGGGGGACCCCCTGTGCGACCAATTTTTCGATGAACTTGTCGGCGATCACGGTGATGCGGGTGGAAATGGAGTAGGAAAACTTTTCCAACCCGTCGGCAATGCGGGCGATCGCACTCCCTTTATCAATCAAATCCGTGCCCACGGCCGCCTCGGAGACGATATCCTGCACGTTCGTCACCACCGGGACGCCATTCACCCCGGCGTACAACGCCACCGGAAAACAGGCCAGCAGGGGGGGCAAGCTGGAAAAAATCGCGTCCGGCTTCCACCCCTTGAACAACTGCACCAGACTGGTGACGACAAAGCTGGCGTCGAGGAGCAACCGGTCTTTAAACCCGGGATTCGGACCGTTCGCCCACAGAAAGCTCCGCTGCACCGTCACCCCGTTGATCGTTTCCGTGTGGTAGAGTTTGCCCCGGTAGGCGGGATAAATCAATCGCTCCGGGTAGTTGGGCATCCCCGTCACCACTCGCACCTCGTGGCCCCGGCGGACGAAACCTTCGGCCAATTCCGTCATCAAAGGCGCGATACCGATTGGCTCTGGATAATAGTTGTAGGAGTAAATCAGAATACGCATAAAGTTCAAAATCCTTGTTCAACCCCGAGCGATGCCCGTTTTTCCGTTCCAGTCGTCCGAGAACTCATGGAACTGGAAAGTCTCCGACATCATAACAAAAGACCCAAAATTTGGGTCTTTGCTAAAGTTCAGTCTTCCAGAAATTTGAGAAGCTCTTTACTCGGTTCTGAGGGCGGCGACTTGGGCGGTGGAAAACTCCGTCAGCGCCCCCAAAGCCGCGTCAAACAGGCGACTCGGCTTCAGATCCTGTTGTATCAACCCCCACAGCCGTTGCACTTCTTCGGTGTGCAGGCGATCGTCTTCCGTCAGCGCCAGGACGATCTGGCGGCGGAGGAAATTTCCCTCTTCTGAAAGCAGGTATTGCAACCCCAGTTGTGCCGTCGGGAGGATGTCGAAATTGCCGTCCGCCTGGGCGATCGCGATCATGTTTTCCAACCGCTGCCACTGGAAACGCCCGTCTTTGAAGAGCACTTCGATCAGCCGCCGCCGCAGGGCCGGGGTCTCTCCCTTCAACAGGCGGCGGGCGACGTAGGGATAGGCGACCTCGACAATTTTGAAGTCCGGATTCAAACTCAGGGCGATCCCCTCCTGCGTCACCAGCGATCGGATGATCAGGGCGAATTTCGCCGGGACTCGGAATGGGTAATCGTACATCAATTCCGAGAAACTGTCCGTGATGGTTTTGAAGTTGAAATCCCGGACGCTCTCGCCGATGATATCCCCCATCACCGTCTCCAGGGCGGGAATGATGGGGCGGATGTCCGTGTCCGGCGTCAGAAAGCCCAACCTCACGAAGTCGCCGGCCAACTCGGTGTAATCTTTGTTGATCAGGTGGACCACCGAATCGACCAGGGTTTCTTTGGTCTGCTGGTTCAACTGGTCCATCATCCCGAAGTCGATAAACGCCATCCGGCCGTCCGCCATGGCGAATAAGTTGCCGGGGTGGGGGTCGGCGTGGAAAAACCCGAATTCGAGCAGTTGCCTCAACCCGCTGGTGACGCCGACGAGAATCAGCGAATCCATATCCAAACCCGCCGCTTCGATGCTGTCGATATCGGTGAGTTTGAACCCGTCGATCCACTCCAGGACGAGGACGCGGGTGGAGGTGTATTTCCAGTAAATCGACGGGACTTTGATGGTCGGGTCGCCGTCGAAATAGGTGGCGAACCGTTCGGCGTTGCGTCCCTCGTTGATATAGTCGATTTCTTCAAATAATTTGACGCCGAATTCATCCACGATCAGGGTGAGATCGTGACCTAAATTGAGGGGGAGAATCGGCGCGAACCAGCGGGCGCCCAACCGCATCAAATACAGGTCGAGGGTCAACATGGGCAGCAAATTGGGCCGCTGGACTTTGACCGCCACTTCTTCGCCGGTATTGAGTCGGGCTTTGTAGACCTGCCCCAAGCTGGCGGCGGCGACGGGTTGGGGGGAAATCTGGCTGAAAACCGCATCGAGATCGCGATCGAGTTCTTTTTCCAGAATCGCCATCGCGATTCGGGTGTCGAAGGGGGGAAGCTGATCCTGCAGTTTCGTCAGTTCCTCCAAAAAGTCTTTCCGAATCAGGTCGGGGCGGGTCGAGAGGGCCTGTCCGACTTTGATGTAGGTGGGGCCGAGGCGGGTCAGAACGTGCCGCAGTTGGGAGGCCCGTTTGGGAGTTTCCGTTACCCCCCGATGTCGCCACTGATCCCAGATTAAGCCGATGATGAACCCGGAGAAGAACCAGATGACCGTGATGACTCGCCAGAGTGCCTGCCAGGGGCGACGGCGGTAATGGTCGGCAATGGTTTCGGGATCGTAAACTCGTCTGGAGGTTGATTGGTGGGGATTCACTCCTTGTCTGTCCTCTTAAACGGTGAGTTTGTTATGGGTGAATGGCGCGGGAAAGTGCGATCGCGGGGGGGAACGCCCGATCCCTGCCGTCGGTTCGTTATGTTTTTTATCATTTTGTTAAGTATAGTATACAAAACTACACGACGATTTGTCTCACCCGATCGCCACAGATTCGAGACAATCCTTGAGACTGTAGACGACGCGATCCTGCTGTTCTTCGGAAAGTTCGGGAAACATGGGCAAAGATAAGACTTGGTTGCCGATTTGTTCGGAGATGGGAAGTTGCCCCTTTCGATAACCCAAGTCCCGGTGCACCCCTTGCAGGTGCAGGGGAAGGGGATAATAAACCATCGTACTCACCCCCCGTTTTTGCAGGTCTGCCCGCAGGCGATCGCGCCGGGACTCCCCCCTCGCGCCCCCCTCGACCCGGATCGTGTACTGGTTCCAAACGCTGCGGCCCCCCGCACAGTCCCGGGGGGGAATCACGCCGGGGACGGCTTCCAACATTTGGCCGTAACGGTTTGCGATCGCCCGCCTCCGGTCGTTCCAGCCATCGAGATCGTCGAGTTTGACGTTCAAAATCGCCGCCTGCACCGCATCCAACCGGCTGTTGATTCCCAACACCTCCGAGTTGTAGCGTCCGGCCTGGCCGTGATTTTTCAACACCCGGATTTTCTCCGCCAAAGCCCGGTCGGAAGTCGTCACGGCGCCGCCGTCCCCGCAGGCGCCCAAATTTTTGGTCGGGAAGAAACTGAAACAGCCGAAATCTCCGAAACTGCCCACTTTTTTGCCCTCCCACGTCGCCCCGGTCGCCTGGGCACAATCTTCGATGACAATTAAATTGTGTTTTCGCGCGATCGCCATCAGCCCGGTCATATCCACGGGCCGGCCGAACAGGTGGACCGGCACGATCGCCCGGGTGTCGGGGGTGACGGCCGCTTCCACTCGATCGAGATCCAAATTGAACGTCTCGGGGTCGATATCCACGAACACCGGAGTCGCCCCCACCGCCGTTATCACTTCCGAGGTGGCGATAAATGAAAAAGAAGTCGTGATCACGCGATCGCCCGGGCCGATGTCCAAGGCCCGCAGCGCCAGAAATAACGCATCGGTCCCGGAGTTGCAACTCACCGCTTCCGGGACCCCGATATACTCGGCGAACCGTTCCTCAAAACGGTCTACGGCAGATCCGCCGATGTAGCGTCCCGAAGCCAGGATGTCCAGCACGGCGGCATTGACGCGATCGCGGATGGTTTCGTACTGTCGGGTTAAATCGAGGGGGGGAATTGAATTCACGCTGCTCACACCACTTAAAATTAAATTGATAATTCGTCGCCGAACAGAATTTTGGTTCCTTTAGATTTTACAGACTTGCTGCTGGTACTCGGACTGGCCGTCGCGACGATGGCGCTGTCGGCTTACTGGCGGTTGGGGATCGTCCGACAGTTGGCCGGGTCGGGACTGCGGGCGATCGCGCAGTTGGCCGTCGTCGGCTACGTCTTCGCCGTGGTCTTCGACCCCGCCGGCATCCACCCCTTGCTGACGATCGCCGTCATTTTGGCCATGATTTCCCTGGTGGCGGTGGTCGTCCGCAACCGCATCGGCCGCACAATTCCCCGGCTGTTCTTGTGGGTGTGGGGGTCCGTGCTCGTCGGCACCGGGGCGATTTCGCTGTATCTGGTCGCCATCGTCATCCAACCCGATCCCATCTATTCCCCCCAATATTGGGTCCCCGTGGCCGCCGCCATTTTGGCCGGCAGTCTCAACGCGGCGATGGTGGCCGGGGAACAGTTGGTCAAAACCCTCAACGCCTGCCAAATCGAAATCGAAACCCACCTCAGTTTGGGGGCGACTCCCGAACAGGCGATCGCTTCCTACCGCCGGGATGCCGTCCGGGCCGGGTTAACCCCCACCCTCAACGCGATGGCGATCGCCGGGGCCGTGACCCTGCCGGGAATTCTCACCGGCCAGCTATTGGCCGGAATTGAACCCTTGGATGCCGTTTCTTATCAAATACTGATTCTATTCGCCGTAGTTTTGGCCGATTTGCTGACAACTTGGCTGTTGACCGGCGGCATTTGTCGGCAATTTTTTAACGCCGATCTTCAGCTTCGGCACTTTTGAAAAAAATTATCCGCCACTCCGATTGCATTCTGTCCTCAAATGGGATAGGGTGATTTAAAGGAATTAAGTGGTAAGCATTTATTCCTAGCATCCGCGCCAGAGATTGTCCCCCAGCGTCTGCGATTCGAGCCCCAGGTAGATCGGATCGGCAATAGAGGGAAGCAACAATAAATGGGGATGAGTCTCTTCCGGGCAATCCAATCATCTAAACGCATGACGGGTGGTCAGTTATGTCTGAATTTTTTGATTTTCTTCGGCACAAATATGCCTACATCGCGATCGGCGAATTCAAACCGGGCAAATTTGAAGAAGCCCGGGAACTGTTTCAACAGGCCGTCTCGACCTACACCACCGGTTTCAAGGGATCTTATCTATTGCAAGAACCGGGCACCGATCGCGGGATCGCGATCATTTTCTGGGAAAATATCGAGGACATGGAAGCCAACCAAGATGAGTCTTACCAGGCTATTTTGGACAAAATGACTCCGCTTTTCGCCAAAGCACCCATGACTTCATTTTACGAAGTCCGCAGCGAAATCCGTCCGGCTTCCGAACCCAAAATTCAGGTTTAATATCGATCCCCCCCAGCCCCCATCCCCCCCACCCCCCCCTTTGTCAGGGGGGGTTGGTGCGATCGCTTCTTTTCTGCCAACCTTTCGATCTCATCATCGATCACCGGACTCGTTCGATGGGTCTGGGTGTATTAATTGTTTTCAAAAGTGCGATCGCGCTTGCTAGTGGACTGTTTCTGCTCAAACTGTGCATTAAAACGGAAATGGTGGGTGACGGCGCGGATGAAAAGTTGTGGGTTTTTCCGAAAAATTACTGCCGCGCCTAACCCACCCGACTAGACCGTTTTGGTTCATTTGCGGCTTTAGTATACTCCACAAACAGTGACGAGCAAAAACTATCAGGCGATCGCATCACAGGGACGACAAAAAACGGGCGATCGCCCAAAACGGACATCACCAAACAGGCGATCGCGTCAAAGGGATCACAAAAAACCGGCGATCGCTCCCAACTAGCTGCTCGAAAGTTTGGGGGAGTTGGTGAGCACTCGCAGGGGAGCAATCACACCATTCCACAAGTTTACCCCGGCCCGGGCCGGTTCCAGATGGCAGACGCCGAAAATTTTCAATTCATTCCGGATCGCACCCCCGAGAGACAGGAATACAGAAAGTGTAGATGCACCCTGATGGATGCCCCGGAAGTGATTTCGGGGCATTTTTTTTATGGCGTTTTCGAGTCGGCGCGATCGCCGCTTTGCCGTTCGGAGGCGGACACCACGTCGGGGAGCGATCGCTTAAACAAATACAGCCAACTGAGTCCGGCTACACCTAAAATAATACCGCCCAGACTCACCAATTGGGCGATGCGGACCGGCCCCAACATCAAACTGTCGGTTCTCAATCCCTCGATCCAAATACGCCCCCCACTGTAAGCGGCCAAATAAACTAAGAAAATCGTCCCCAATTTGAGTTTCGGCTTCCCCTTCAGTCCCCGAAAAAACAGGGTCATTAACAATCCGAAAACCAGCAAATTCCACAGGGATTCATAAAGAAAAGTGGGGTGAAAATATTCGTACTCTATCAGTCCCGGCGGGCGATTTTGCGGGGGGATGTAAAGTTTCCAGGGCAGATCCGTGGGAGCGCCGAAGGCTTCGGAATTGAAAAAGTTTCCCCACCGGCCGATCGCCTGCCCCAAAATCAGCGACGGCGCGACCAGATCGGCCAGTTGCCAAAAGGAAATTTTGTTAATTTTGGCAAAAATCAAAGCCGCAATGATACCGCCGATAATCGCCCCGTGGATGGCGATTCCCCCCTTCCAAATCGCGATCGCACTCGCCGGATTGTCGGCGTAATTTTCCCACTGAAACGCGACGTAATACAGCCTCGCACAGGGAATCGCACCGACCACCAGCCAGATCGCCAAATCGCCGAGCAATTCGGGATCGACATTTCGCCGTTTGGCGAGATATTGAGACAGCGTCACCCCGATCAAAACCGCAGAAGCAATTAATAAACCGTACCAACGGATCGCGATCGGGCCGAGTTCGATTAAAATCGGGCCGGGGGATGTAAATTGAAACGCCAGGTGTGGAATTAGCATCAATAATAATAACGCGACAATTTACTCCTGAGTGGGTTCAGTCCCTTCGGTTTCCATCCCCTCAGTTCCCGCCTCCCCTTCCGGGGACTCCCCGTAGGTATCGGGCACCGGCGTCATTCCGGCCTGCATCTGAATTTGATCCTTGAACCCGGCCGGCGCCAGATCCGTGGCCTTAGCGAACAGGGGTTCGGCCTCTTCCGTGTTGCCCTGCTGTTTGAGGATCATCGCCTTAGCCAAAACCGGGCGGAAGTCCTCGCTGCTATTTTTGATCGCCTCGTCGTAGATCGCGATCGCCTCCTCGTAGCGTTCCTGTTGGGCGTACACCTGACCCAAAATCAACTGGATCGAGGTTTCGTCGATACTTCCGGGCTGGGCTTGGTTGGCCTGGGGCGCCGCCTGCAGCGTATCCTCCAACAATCCGATCGCCGCCTCGGGCCGGTTCTGGGACAGCAGCAGGTTGGTCAACCCCTGCAAGGCCTGGATCTGTCCGGGTTGCCGTTCCAAAATTTTCCGGTAACTTTGGGCCGCGCCCTCCGGGTCGCCGCTGTACTCCTGGGACTGGGCCAACAAAATCCCGTACTCCGCCTCGTCCGGGTTCAATTCGGAGAGTGTCCGCAGCGGTTCCACCACATCCTTCACTTCCCCCCGTCCCTGGCGGATCAATTCAAATTTGGCCTGGAGAAATCCCCGCAACGCCGTCTCATTCTCCGGTTCCCGCTGCAAAACCATTTCGTAACCCCTCGCCTGATCTTCCAACTGGCTGAGTTGGGCGGTGTCGGCGGTGGGGGTGGGGGTGATACTGGGTTCGGACTCTGACGCAGTGGGATTGAATAACCCCGCCAGCAGCGGTCCCATCGAAAATCCCACGAGAGCGATCACGCATAAGACCAGAACCACACCGATCGCGGCACGACGTTTGTCTACCATAGTTTCAAATTCCTGCAATCTCCGAGGCACGTTCCGGGGCGATGACCCGTACAAAGCCACTGGTGCCTATTAGGGGTCGAGAGAGAAGTCACCTTCTCCCCCTCCCATTCTCCAAGCGTGCATGAGACTTTCACCTCACACGGC
>NZ_JAYFER010000444.1:0-62442 GCF_055795065.1 Lyngbya sp. CCY1209 | reverse complement strand
ACCACGACGGAAGACGGGGGGACGGCAGAATTTACGGTGGTTCTCAATACCCAGCCGACAGCCGATGTTGCGATCGCCCTGAGCAGTTCCAACACCGCAGAGGGAACGGTTTCCACGGAATTATTGACTTTCACCCCCGAGAACTGGGATACGGCCCAAACCGTGACCGTGACGGGTGTGGCGGATGACGTGGTAGACGGGGACCAAGCCTACACCGTCGCACTGGCTGCGGCCACCAGCGACGATGCCAACTATGAGGGTATCGACCCCGATGATGTCACGGTGACAAACCAGGATGTGGTAGCCGGGAGCGTGACGGTGACGCCGACAGAAGGGTTGACCACGACGGAAGCCGGGGGGACGGCCACATTTACCGTTGTCCTCGATCGCCAACCGACGGCCGACGTGACGGTTCCGATCGCCAGTTCGGACCCATCCGAGGGGACGGCTTCCCCCGCGTCGTTGACTTTTACACCCGACAACTGGGATACGGCCCAAACCGTGACCGTGACCGGTGTGGACGACCCCGTGGACGACGACGACCAACCCTACACCGTGCAAGTGGGACCCCTCACCAGCGATGACGAGCTCTATCAGGGGATCGACCCCGGCGATGTCGCCGTCACCAACACCGATGACGATACCGCCGGAATTACCGTCGTTCCCACGACAGGTTTGACCACGACGGAAGAGGGGGGGACGGCAGAATTTACGGTGGTTCTCGACAGCCAACCCACGGCCGATGTTGCGATCGCTCTGAGCAGTTCCAACACCGCAGAGGGGACGGTTTCCACCGAATTGTTGACTTTCACAGCCGAAAACTGGGATACCCCCCAAACCGTCACCGTGACGGGTGTGGCCGATGAGGTGGTAGACGGGGACCAGGCCTACACCGTCGCACTGGCTGCCGCCACCAGCGACGATGCCAAGTACAACGAACTTGACCCCACCGATGTCGCGGTGACAAACGTGGATGTCATCAACGCCCCGCCAGAACCGCAAGATGACACGGCCCGGGCCTTTTTCAACGAACCCCTGACCATCCCCGCCGCCACTCTGCTGGCCAACGACACCGATCCGGATGGGGATACCCTGACCGTCACCGCCGTCGGCAACCCCGCCAGCGGCACGGTGCAACTCAACGGCAACAACGTGGTTTTCACCCCCCAAACGGGCTTTACGGGAAATGCCAGTTTTGAGTACACCGTCAGCGACGGGACCGAGACGGCGACGGCTACCGTGGCGGTGGCTGTCAACCCGACTCCGGGGGTCACGGTCGATCCCACCAGTGGCTTGGTGACGACGGAAGCCGGGGGAACCGCCACATTTACGGTGGTCCTCGACAGCCCGCCCATCGCCAACGTTTCCATCGGCGTCAGCAGCGACGACGACACGGAGGGGACCGTCAGCGTCAATCAATTGGTCTTCACGCCGGCTAACTGGGATACACCTCAGACGGTAACGGTGAGGGGGATCGGCGACTTCGGCCGTGTTGACCGAGATCAAACCTACAACGTCGTTTTAGATCCGACCGTCAGCGACGACCCGGCCTTCGTCAATATCGATCCGGCCGATGTTTCCGTTACCAACCGGGATTTGGATGTCGTTCCTGTTCCCTTGCCTCCTCGGCCGCCGACACCGCAGAACACCCCCCCCACCATTTCCGATATCGGCGATCAAAATGCGATCGCCAATAGTTCCACCGGGGCGATCGCATTTACCGTGAATGATGCGGAAACCACGGCCAACAACCTCACCGTCACGGCCACTTCCAGCAATTTGGATTTGGTTCGGAATCAGGATATCGTTTTCGGCGGCGAAGGCGAACGGCGGACCATTCAACTGACACCCGTCGAAGGTCAATCGGGCAGCACGACCGTTACCGTGACCGTCTCGGACGGCAGTTTGAGGACGACAGACACCTTCGATCTGGATGTTATCCCCGTCAACCTCACCGGCGAGGTGGATACACTCCGGGGAGGGGACGGCGCCGATACCTTTGTCCTCGGCGAAACTCGACCGCCAGCAGCCATTTCTTCGGCTACGTTTGATAACTTTGTCACCCAACCTTCGGAAGAATTTCCGGGCCAGTTTTTCGGCAGCGATAACACTGACGTTATCATTGGCAGTGCCTCGGATGAAACGCTGTTGGGTTTCCAAGGGGATGACTTCCTGAACGGACAGGGGGGCGGCGATACCCTCTTCGGCGGTCAGCAGAACGATACCCTCGTCGGCAACCAGCAAAATGATATTTTGTCTGGAAACAAAGATAATGACAATTTGTTCGGAGGCGATGGCAACGATACCTTGTTTGGCGGCCAACAGAATGATACCCTCGTCGGCGGTGCAGGCAATGATGAATTGTGGGGCGACAAAAATAATGATGTCCTGTACGGGGTTGAAGGTGAAGGTTACAGCCTCGTGAATGACTTCGAGCCCAATGTCGATATTATCGAGTTGTCCGGTACTGTGGCTGACTATCAACTCGGGGATTTACCGGAAGGCTTTACCAATGCGACGGCGATTTACCGCATCACCTCGGAAACCGCCGGATCTGACATCGGATTGGTGGCAATTTTGGAGGGTGTCACCGATGTGAGTTTGGAAGATAGTAATATCTTCAGCTTTGTCTGAATTATATAGCGCTGCGCGCTGGGGTGTGGGGTGTGCGGGCGTGGGGTGTGGGGAAGGGAAATCCCCTTTTCATCGGGGTTTCGAGGTTTTTCCCCTTTTCCGGAACTGTAAACACGCGAGCGCGATACCTGCGATAAATCCAGATGCCGGTCAATTGTGAGGGCGAAGTAGCAGGGATTTCATCCAATCCCTGCTATTTTATAGCTTAATAGGGAATCGGGAATCGGGAATCGGGAACTGAAACGGCTTTTCGATCAGAGTTTGAAGGTTTCTTACCGCATTTAAACTGTTATATCAAATCCGGTTGAATGCCCGAAAAAAAACGGGTTCGATATCAAAACCGCTTGGGAATCAATTCCCGAGGGCGCAAGCCAGGGGCCCCTACCAGCTCAAATCATCGGTCGATGATTGGGGAGTTTGTGCGGTCAAATAACCGGATCTGATATTACCACGATCTTCGCTCGTTGCTATGGTTTGTATTTTTGTCTTTTAATCTTGCCTTTTTTTGTCCAAATTCTCACCGGGTAAAATTTGTTTGGTGTCCGGGACGGCGGCGGGTTTGAGGGCGGGTTTCCGCTTCGGTGGGGGCGTTTTGGCGGCGTTGATTTTCGCCTGTTCCAGCCAGTCCACCAAAATCACTTCCACCTCTTCGATGGTTTGGTTGTCTTGCAGTTCCGATCGCAGCGTATCCATAAACCGCGTCACCAGCCGCTGCTGCAATTTTTGGGCGATGGGATCGGGTATTTTCGTTTGGGAGGCTTCGTAGGATTTTTTGGGCTGCTGGGTGACGATCGCGGTAATTCGCGTCACCAAATTTTCGGTAATTTGATCGGGAAGTCGCCGCAGGAAGGGGATGCGTTGCAGGCGTCGGGCGATCGCGGACTGTTGGACGGAGCGATCGACTTGGTAATATAAAAACGCCTCCAAATCCGGCTGCACTTCCGGCAAAACGTGGCAGGCGGTGACTTGCAGCAGCCGGCCGGCGATCGCGCTCAGTTGGGCGACATCATCATCTTCTGTCTCGGGTTTGGATTCCTGGGGGGATTTGAAAACGGCTTTTCGCAGGGTGCCACCGCTGACGGTGGATTGCAGTTGGTTGATGCCTTGATTGACGGTGACTTGAATCAATTCATCGGAAAAACTGGCGATCACTTTCAGGCGAATTTGGGCGCGCAGAGGTGCCATGTCGGGCAGTTTGGCGCGATCGAGGCGGATGAAAGCAGGAATCAAACGGGTGAGTCTGGCGATGGGAATGAGTAGAAATAAATGGTGCCACAACTGTCGGATTGCCGCCCCGACGGTGAGGGTGGGATTTCGGGAACGGATAAACCAAATTTCGATCATAAAGATCGCCCAAAAGATAAATAACCAGGGCAGATCCACCAGCCAAAAGCGATCGATAAATTCGCCGTTTATTCCCAGGTGTCGGAAGTACATCGACTGCATCAGCAGGGAAATTTCATCGTCGAAAAAAGCGAGTTCGGATTGCCATCCCTCCCGTTCCAAGTTCTCCACACTCCAGAAGGTTCTAAAGGCTTCTTTGGAGGATTTGTCCGCCCACAGCACTTCGGGGGAAAGAATATCTAAAACGCCGATTGAGTAGAGAAATTGTAGGGTCGGTGTCAGGTGTGATGTGGAGGAGGGATCGCGGCTGAAGATGTGCTCGATCATCCGATATTTGATGTGGGCGAGAATTCCCAGGGTGTCTTGAGCTTGCACCATGAAATCGCGATCAACCATCTCGACGCTGAGTTCCCGAAGTTGTTCTAACATCGGTTCGACTCGGGGAGAATTCAAGCCCTCGTAGTTGAGGACTGCCCGCAGATCGGCGACGGTTATCAGATAATTTTGGGAGTCGCGATAGGGTTCGATGCCTTTGATGAGGTCGTATCCCAAAAAAGGTTCGTATAGCGTCAAAATATATCGTATATTTAAATTGAAAAATTCCAGGGCATTTTCCCACCCCACCTCGGCGAAATAGTCCCGACTCCAAAAGGTATTTAGCGCCTCTCGGAGATCGTCGGTTTCGAGATGTTCGGTGAACCGAGTTTCGATCGCCGCCCAAGTTCCGTAGGCATCCCGGACGCGAAACGGCGGATTTTCGATCAGGATCTCGATGCCGGACCGTCGCAATTGGGCCAGGAGGGGTTCGACGTCGGGGGAGTCCAACCCCTCTGTTTCGAGGGTATTTTTGAGGCGATCGACTAATTGTAAATAGTCTTTTTGGGGGCTGTCGGTGCGGGTTTGGTGGTAGCGATCAAGGCGCAAATAGGACGTGCGATGTTTGATATAAGTGAGGTCAAATATGACCAGGGTGACGTTGGCGAGGATCAACAGGGCGATCGCGCGATCGTAAAATAGGCGAAGTTGCGATCGCACCGCATCTCGATCGGGAAAATATTTCCGTATCGCGGCGGAGAATGGCGGAAATGAAATGAGTTTCTGACCAAACACCGCTTTTTTCCTCCCTTCCCCTTGGGTGTACGACTGATCTCGTCGGCGATCGCGATCGATCCCATCTTACAGTATAGCGGATCTCGGTATCATTTATTCCTCGACCTTCGTAAATTTTCGCCTTCTACATTTCTCTTTTCATTTTTTTGCAAAATTCCAAGAAGGTTTGAAAACTTTTTAAATGGTCGGGATTGTTTGTGACTCTTCTCTTGAGTTCGTCCAAGTAATACTGTTTCTGAGCCTCCCCGGGTCTTTTTTTGGTATAAATGATATTTTTTGCTATAAAAATTTCTCTCAAATATTCAAAATGAAAGTCAGCATGATTTTTCATATTATACTGACCCATCAATTCCGGATCGTTTTGAGAAACGTCATAATAACTAACATAATCTGACAATGGATATTCCTGGGGTTGCCTCGAATCAAAAATTTTACGATTTCCCAACAGCCAAGTTTCTATACATCGATTCTGTGCAATAATTATAATTTCCGTCCCGCCCAAATTAATATTTCTATCTTTGATAAAATTTTGAATATAAATCACTCGTTCATCGACAGTATCTTCATCTACATCTACACAAATCACCAAATAATCATAATTGTTGGTTTCATTAATTTTGTTAATTGCATTATCTAGACCATCATATAAAATATTGGGATAACCCCTGCCACTAATGATATAATAGTTGTTTTTGATCGCTTGATCATGATAATCAACTCTTTCAAGTTCGGGGATAAGATACTCAAGCCATTTGGGATAAATCTTCTTTTCTGTACTTCGTCCCTCCACCAAAAAGTAAATATTCATTCATCGTCCTCATCTTCAAGAATATTGATTAAATCAATAAACGCTTTCTGTCGCGATTCTGAAATATGAAAATCTTTGGCATTTTTGACTGTTACCAAGCTGCCTTGTCGAGTCACGATTTTCCAAAATGCCGGACTGATATTGTTAATGATATACGGATGATGACTGGTAATAATGAATTGTGAATTCTGATGATTCAAAATTAAATCGGTCACACTATCCATACAATTGACACCCAAACTATTCTCAAATTCATCAATTAGAATGACAGAATTATCGGGAGATAAATACAACTCGCTGATATACATCAATGTTTTGTACATTCCCGATGAAATATTGTCAATCCAGGTCGATACGCCTTTTTCTTTAATGCTGACAATCGTCGCCTCTTTTAAGAGTTGAGATAAAGCGATCGGTAACTCTTCATTTTTAATGGTTTCAATCTTAATGTCAGATACCTTATTAAAAATATTGGTAAAAGTTTTTTTGATGATTGCAAACTCTCGGGGCAGTGTTCGATATAGTATGGCTAGTTTGACGAAAATCGGAAGATCACTTTCCTTGAGTGTTGACAAAGAAGCATTTTCATATTTCTTAAAAATAGAAACTGGCAGTCGCCACATTTGATCGAAATCACGCTCTGAGTCAGTCAGAATAATTTTATCTAACTCTTCTTTGACGGGAATGATACTGTCTTCTTGCTTGAATAATTCGATAACACTTTCAAAAGGAGAGAGTTTTGGCGTTTTTACATCATCAAAAAATATTTCTTCTCCTGTCCTTTCTACGAGAGTCTTTCCGTTACATTGTAATTTCTCGTGGAGAATTTTAACTGGCTCGTTTTCGTCCGAATCAGTATCAATCGGTGTAATATTTTCTTTTGTTTCAAATTGACCACTCCAATGATACTCAATATTTTGATTCGTCTCAAAACAAACACTCCATTGGACTCCATTCATCGGTTTACCATTGGCGATCGCTTTTAACCGACGGATTGATTTTAAGATTTGCGTTTTTCCGGCCCCGGATACCCCAACCAGTAGATTCAGATTGGGCAAAAACTCGACCGGTTCCAGTTTCCATTGATATTCATCATCAAAATACTCTAATTTTTTAATTTTCATATTGGCATCAGTTAATCTACACCATATTACAGTATGCCGGATCTCGGTATCATTTATTCCTCGACCTTCGTAAAATCGACACCCTCGTATAAATCGCCGAAAGGAATTTCAAATTCTACCGAATCAAATTTCAATAAATTATCCTCGCCCTCGTACTCAGTCAACACCCATTGGCCGACTGAGTTTTTAACAAATTGCATGACATAGAATTGTTTGGGGTCGATTAAAATATATTCCTTCATTTCCGGAATCGAACGATAGTATTTGAATTGATCACCCTGGTCATAATTTTGGGTCGATTTGGATAAAACTTCCGCGACAACTGAAGGATTCATCACGGTGGTTTTTCCTTTTCCGGCATAGACGGGTTCGCCCCGAATCACCATGACATCCGGATAAGTGTATTGTCGATATCGGGGAATCCAAACTTTGACATCGCCGATATAAACGCGAAAATCCTTTTTCCGAAGTGCGAATCTCAGATAGGCGTACAAACTGCCCGCCACTTCGTTATGATTGGTCGTTCCGCCTGTCATGGGAATAATCTTTCCATCTCGATATTCGTGTTTAACTTCGGATTTTTCTTCGAGTTCCAAATATTCTTCTGGCGTATAATAACGAGTTTCCGTGATAACCATATATTTTGATTGAAATCTATTGCACCGGAATCGGAATAGAATTAACTCGTTGTTGCGCTTTAGCGCCCCCGAAAGGGGCTGAAGCACAACAACTCAACCCCAACTTACCGCCGCTTTGCCGCCGCCTTCTTCTTCGCCGTCTTAGCCGCCTTTTTCGCCGCCTTCTCCGCCGCTATTTTGGCCTGCCGTTCCTGTTCCTTCTCCTCGGCGAGTTTGTCGAGATAGTAGTGGTAATCCCCCAGATAGACGCGGAATTCCCCGTCGCGGATTTCCACAATTTTGGTCGCCACTTGGGAGATAAAATAGCGATCGTGGGAAACCAACAAAACCGTCCCGTCGTAATTCTGGAGCGCTTCCTCCATCATCTCCTTCGCCGGAATATCCAAGTGGTTCGTCGGCTCGTCCAACATCAGCAAATTGACCGGTTGCAGCAACATTTTCGCCAGGGCCAGCCGCGCCTTTTCTCCCCCGCTCAACGCCTGCACTTTTTTAAACACCGTTTCCCCGCTGAATAAGAACCGGCCCAACAGCGTGCGGACCTCCTCATTTTTCCAGTCGGGAACCTCGTCGTGGATGGTTTCCATCACCGTCCGGCTCAAGTCCAGAGCCTCGGCTTGGTTCTGTTCAAAGTAGCCGGGGATGACGTTGTGAGAGCCCAGCGTCACCGTGCCTTCGGTGGGTTTTTCCATCCCCATCATCATGCGGAGGAGGGTGGATTTGCCGCAGCCGTTGGGGCCTAGAAACGCCACGCGATCGCCCCGTTCGATCGCCAAATTCGCCCCCAAAAATAGGATCTTTTCGTCGTAAGTATGAACCAAGTCTTTGATTGTCACCACCTCCCGGCCGCTGCGGGGGGCGGGGGGAAACCGGAATTTCAATGTCTTCAAAGAAGCAGTCGGCGCTTCGATGCGCTCGATTTTTTCCAGTTGCTTTTCCCGGCTTTTAGCCTGGGTGCTGCGGGTGGCGCTGGCGCGGAATTTCTCGACAAATTCCTGCTGCTTTTCGATTTCTTTTTGCTGCCGTTCGTAGGCGCTCAGTTGGGCGACCTGGCCCTCCGCTTTTTGTTGCAGGTAGGCGGAATAGTTCCCCAAATAGGTCTGGGAAACGCCGCGCTCCGTCTCCACAATTTGGGTGCAGAGGCGGTCCAAAAATTCCCGGTCGTGGGAGACGATCACCATCGGCGTCGTCAGGCCTTTCAAGTAGGTTTCCAACCATTCGATGGTTTCCAAATCCAAATGGTTGGTCGGCTCGTCCAGGAGCAGCAAATCGGGGGCTTGGAGGAGGATTTTACCCAAACTCATCCGCATCTGCCAGCCGCCGCTGAAGGCGCTCACCAGGCGATCGCCGTCTTCGATTTCAAACCCCATCTCCGGCAGAATTTTCTCGATTTTCGCCTCCAAACCGTAGCCGTCCAAAGCCTCAAATTTCCGCTGCAGCCGGTCTAATTCGTGGATCAAGTCGTCGAGGCGATCGGGGTCGGCGGTTTCCATCTCCCGCTGCACCCGGCCCAGAGCCTCGTGGGTGGCGTTGGCTTCCGTGAATACCGTCCAAAATTCTTCCCGCACCGTGCGCCCGGGATCGACTTCAAATTCCTGCGTCAGATAGGCGATGTGGAGGCTCGACGGGCGGATCACCTCCCCGGAAGTGGGTTCGGTTTCCCCGGCGATAATTTTGAGTTGGGTGGATTTTCCCGCCCCGTTGACTCCGACTAAACCGATGCGATCGCCGGGTTTGACTTCCCAGTTGATATCTTTGAGGACGGTTCCCGTGGGGTAAATTTTGCTGATGTGTTCGAGTCGCAGCATCGAAAGTCTCCTAGGACGACAACGGGGGCGTTCGGGCAAACGAAAATTGAGCGGTCTAAAATCCCTCGCCCGCCTTGCATCTTAACAAAAATTAATCCCTTCTGGAGGTGAGGCGATCGCTCCCGAAGGTCAGGAATTTTTTTCCGCCTGCCGCTGCTGATAAGTCGCCTTTGCCTTTGCGATCGTCTCCTCAAATACCGCCGGGTCCCAGGGTTTCGTAATACAGGCAAAAATATCCGCCGCTTTCAGGGTTTCTCCCGAGGGGTCGAGCATTTCCGCCGAGTAACCGCTGAGTAAAATTCGGATCATCTCCGGAAACGGGGCGACGGTTTTCCGCAAAAATTCGATGCCCGTCATTTCCGGCATACTCTGATCGGAGATGACGATCGCCATTTCTCCCTCGGTTTCCAGCAGTTCCAACGCCGCCGTCGGACTTTCGGCTCGAAATACCCGAAATTCTCGGCGAAACGTTCGATACAGCAAATCCAGGTTATCGGGTTCGTCGTCAACCACCATCAATTTGAGTTTGTTTTTGGGCATCTCTCAACTTTAGACTGCGTTCGTCAGGGTTCCGGACTGTGAGCGAAGTCCCCATCACCTCAAATTCAATCGGGTCGCTTCTCGCCGAACAGAAACCACAGTTTCTCCCTTAATTATCTTATCGAACTGTTTATTTTCAGGCAAAATGTGGGGATGGGGTGTGCTCGGTGGGGTGTGGGGTGTGGGCGGGGGGAGCGGAGGGGGCGGAGGAAGCGGAGGAAGCGGAGGAAGCTAAGGGAGCGGAGGAAGCGGAGGAAGCTTCGGTAAGCGGAGGAAGCTAAGGGAGCGGAGGAAGCGGAGGAAGCTAAGGGAGCGGAGGAAGCGGAGGGAGCGGAGGAAGCGGAGGGAGCGGAGGAAGCGGAGGGAGCGGAGGAAGAATAGAAACGGGTGGAACATCCAGACCGCTTGGGAATCAATTCCCTTTTCTTGTAGCGAAAATCATATTCAGATGATTGGGGAGTTTGTACGGTTCAAAAACTGGCTCTGATATGGCAACCGCCTTGGCGGTTCGGACAATCAATGTCCAACTGAGTCCACGCAAGCGTGGACTTTTGCTGTGAGCCTTGAAATTCATTTCAAGGCGAGTGAACTCAATTGGCAGATCTGTCCCAACCGTTCTGGCGATCGCTATATCAACTTGCTCCCTCACCTGCCTCCGGTCGCCTCCGGTCGCCTCCGGTCGCCTCTCTCCCCAAAAAAAAGGCGGGACTCGCCAAAGTCCTCGCCGGGATGGAACGGAAATCGGAAATTAGACCGATGCGGTGGTGGTCGATTCGGCCAACTCCGCCAGCCGTTCCTGCTGGTCTTGAATGACGCAGGCTTGCACCACGTCCCCCATGCCACCTTCTAAAATCGGCGCCAGGGAGAAGTTCTGACCCAGGCGGTGGTCGGTGACGCGGTTATCCTTGTAGTTGTAGGTGCGGATTTTTTCGGAGCGGGAACCCGTCCCCACCTGCGATCGCCGCATGGACGTGACGGCTTCTTGCTGTTCCCGCAACTTCGCCTCGTACAACTTCGCCCGCAAAATTTGCAGGGCCCGCTCCCGGTTCTGGAGCTGGCTGCGTTCCTCGGTACAGAAAATCCGGATACCCGTGGGTTTGTGGAACAGGTCAACGGCCGTCTCCACCTTGTTGACGTTCTGACCCCCGGCACCGCCCGATCGCGCCGTGCTGATCTCGATGTCCTTGGCATCGATTTCCACTTCCACATCGTCCACCTCCGGCATCACGGCCACCGTGGCGGTGGAGGTGTGGACTCGCCCCCCGGCTTCGGTGACGGGGACCCGCTGCACCCGGTGCACCCCCGCCTCGAATTTGAGCTGGCTGTAAACGTTCGCGCCCTGAATTTCCAGGATCGCTTCTTTGAATCCCCCCATATCCGCCGGGGACTCGCTCAACATTTTCACCCGCCAGCCCTGGCCTTCGGCGTAGCGGGAATACATCCGCACCAAATCCCCGGCCCAAATGCTGGCTTCGTCCCCCCCGGTTCCGGCCCGGATCTCCAACATGATATTTTTGTCGTCGTTGGGATCTTGGGGGAGCAGGAGGATCTTGAGTCGCGTTTCGAGCCGTTCGAGTTCGGCGCCGAGTTCTTCCACTTCCGACGCCGCCATCTCCTTCATTTCGGGGTCGCCCCCCGCCTCTTTCAGGATCTGTTTAGCCCCGGCCAACTCCGTCTGGGCTGCCTTCCATTCCTGATAGGCGTTCACCACATCTTCCAGGGAAGATCGGGCTTTAGCCACCCGCTGAAATTCCTCCGGGTCGGTGGTAATTTCCGGGTCGGCCAGCCGCAGGGTCAGCTCCTGGAAGGTTTGCTCGACGGATTTGAGTTTGTCTAATAAATAACTTTCAGCCATTTTTAGGTTGCCTTTTGTCAGTTGTCGGTTGTCGAAGCGAGGGTTTGCGATCGGGTCAGCTCCGGTTCGTGAGCGCTATCCCTCAGTTATTTTCTGAGAACCGGAACCCTAAAATTGGTCGGTTGTCGGTAGTGAGAGCTACGGACAACAGACGACGGACAATTGACAACCGGGCTATTTTTTGTCTTCGGTTTGGCTTTCGTCGATCATGCCGTATTTGCGGAGGAAGCGCTCGACCCGTCCTTCGGTGTCGATCATTTTCTGGGTTCCGGTGTAAAACGGGTGGTTCCCGGACCAGACATCGACGTGCAGGGTGGGTTGGGTGGAGCCGACTTTCATGACAACTTCGCCGTTGCAGATGACTTCGGCTTCCGGATACCATTTGGGGTGGATGTCGGGTTTTGGCATGGTTCGATTTACAAATTTGTTGGATTGACGTTCAGTTATTATTTTAGTGGCGATCGCCTGTGTGCGGGAGTCGGTTGTTAGGGAGTCGGGAGTCGGGAGTCGGGAGTCGGGAAAATGACGGTTCCGCCGGAACGAATGTCGGGCGGGAATAACCGGGGGAAGGGAAAAATCCCGCCTTTCCCCCTTTCCTGGCAATCCTGCGGCAGTTTATCGCTTCGAGTATTGGGGAGCTTTCCGCGCTTTCCGCAGCCCGTATTTTTTCCGCTCTTTGGCTCGGGGGTCACGGGTCAGGTAGCCTTCCACCTTTAGGGGTTGGCGGTTCTCGGGGTTCAACTCGCACAGGGCGCGGGCCACGCCCAGGCGGATCGCCTCGGCCTGTCCGGTCAGCCCGCCGCCCTTGACGTTGACCAGGATATCGTAGTCATTTTCCAACCCCAGGGTTTCCAGGGGGGCTCGGGTGGCGGAGAGGTAGCTGTGGTTGAATTGCAGGTAATTTTCCCCTTCCCGGCCGTTGACGAGCAACTGGCCGCTGCCGGGAACCAAACGCACGCGGGCGATCGACGATTTCCGCCGACCGGTGCCCCAGTAAACTGCTTTGCCGGTATCTGTCGCTTGCATTATTTATCTCCTGTGGGAATGGTGTTGATGGTGATGGACTCGGGCTGTTGGGCTTGGTGGGGGTGGTTGGGGCCGGCGTACACTTTCAGCTTTGTGAACAGTTGCCGTCCCAGGGCGTTTTTCGGCAGCATCCCCTTCACCGCCTGCTCGATAATCCGCTCGGGGACGCGATCTTGCAGCTTGGCGAAGGTTTCGGTTTTCATCCCCCCGGGTCTGCCGGAGTGGCGGCGGTAGAGTTTTTGTTCCCGCTTTCGGCCCGTCACCTGAACTTTTTCGGCGTTGATGACGACGACAAAATCCCCAGTGTCCATGTGGGGGGTGTAGGTGGGTTTATTTTTGCCCCGGATAATTTGGGCGATTTCGCTGGCCAGACGGCCGAGGCGCTGGTCGGCCGCGTCGATGACATACCATTTTCGTTCGATGGAGTCAACGGCTGGCAGGTAAGTTTTGGTCATCATTTGAACTGTATCCTTCTATTTATCGGTCTGGGGGAAGCAAAATTGGGGGAGGGTGTCGAACCAGATATCGGGTGTGAAGGGGAAGTCGGGGTAGCCCACCCGCAACAGGCACAGACCCCGGGCGGGGGCGGAGGATTTAACGACTTCCCGGCGTTCGTTGACCCAGATATCTTTGAAGTTTTCGAGCGATCGCTCTTGGGTCCCCACCTGTACCAGCAACCCGACGAGGAACCGCATCATCCCATACAGAAATCCGCTGGCTTGGACTTCAATATGGATGAACGAGTCCCGCCGCCAACATCGGACATCCTGGACATCCACCCAGGCGTGGGGCCGACTCGACCCGGCCCGCTGGAAGGCGGACAGGTGGTGGCGTCCCAGCAAGGGTTTCAGGGCTGCGAGGATGAGGGTTTCATCCAGGGGTGCCTGGTAGTAGTGCCAGACGTAGGGCCTGACGAACAGGTTGGGCCGCGCCTCGGTGTACAGGGTATATCGGTAGCGCCGCCACTGGGCGGAAAAGCGGGCGTGCCAGTCGGGGGGAACTTGAGCCGACGCCCGGATCAGCACGTCGTCCGGCAGGCGGCCGTTGAGGATGGTTGCCCAGCGGTAGCCCGGAATGTGGGCGGGGGCGTCGAAGTGGGCGACTTGGGCCGCCGCGTGGACTCCGGCATCGGTGCGTCCCGCCGCGTGGACGGGGACTCGCTCCCGGTTCAAAACCCCCGCGATCGCCGTTTCGATCTCCTCCTGAACCGTCCGCCCGTTGGGTTGGCGCTGCCATCCGTGGAAGTGGGTCCCCCGGTATTGGATGACGATGGCGACGCGCTGCAGGTCGGTCATGGGCAATGGCGGAACGAGCCTAAACCAGTTCGATGATTGCCATTTCCGAGTTGTCCCCCCGGCGGCGCACGGTGCGGACGATGCGGGTATAGCCCCCGTCGCGATCGCCGTAACGATCCTTGGCCCCTTCAAACAGGGCGTGAACCAGTTGTTTGTCATAGATGTAACCCATCGCCCGACGGCGGGACGCCAGGGAGCCGTCCTTGGCGAGGGTGATCATCCGCTCTGCCTCCATCCGCAGGGCTTTCGCCCGGGTTTTGGTGGTGGTGATCCGGCCGTGGCGGATCAGTTCGGTGGTCAGCGATCGCAACAGGGCTTTTCGCTGGTCGGCCGGTTTGCCGAGTTTGGGAATACGACGACGATGACGCATGACAAGTATTTCGATCGGTACTAATGAACTGCTGCAAGTTGGGGGAAATCAGCCCCCGCTCGAATGGCGAGCCTCACTTAGGTTTTTGAGGCCCGCTCCCGGGGCAACGTGATGCCCAGGCGTTTTTGAAGGGCTTCGATCACCTCTTCGGCCGACTTTTGACCGAAATTTTTGATCTCGAGGAGATCTTCTTCGGTGTAATCCCGGAGGTCGGCGACGGAGTTGATCTGCGCTCGTTTCAGGCAGTTGTAGGCCCGAACCGAAAGCTGTAGCTCTTCGATGGGAATTTGACTGGTGGGATCGACATCATCCGTCTGGTCGCTCTTGATGGATTCCAGATTGATATCCTTGAGGGCGCCGAACAGATCCACCAGAATGGCCGCCGCTTGACTGAGGGCCTCCTGCGGTGTCAAACTACCATTAGTCCAGATTTCCAAGGTTAGCCGATCCTTCTCCATCGACCCCCCGTCCCGGGCATCCTCCACGGTGCAGTTCACCTTCCGCACCGGCATGAACACCGAATCAATTTGGAGAAAGTCCAAAGCGCTGGATTCGTCCCGGCCGCGCTCGACGGCTCGATACCCCGTCCCCTTCTCGATCTGGCACTCCATCTCCAGAGTTGACCCCGGAGACAAGGTGGCAATATATTGATTTTTATCGACGACCTCTGCTTCCGAGGGCAAATCGAAGTGACCGGCCGTCACGGTCGCCGGTCCCTGTACCAGGAGCCTTCCGATCTGCTTCTGATAGGAATAACTTTTGAGAACGACCTCTTTCAAATTCAGCAGGATCTCCAGGACATCCTCCCGGACTCCCTCAATCGTTGCAAACTCGTGGTTGACGCCGGCAATTCGGACGGCAGTGATGGCAGCTCCTTCCAAATTGGACAGCAGCACCCGCCTCAGTGCATTTCCAACGGTAATGCCTTGCCCCCGATCCAACGGCCCGAGGACAAATTTGCCATACTGACTGCGGTCAGTATCCATGCTGGATTCAATACACTCAATCTTAAACTGCGCCACCGATTGACCTCCCTTCTCCTGTAACCCCCAAACATTGGAATTGATTCATTAAAAATGAAAAATGAAAAGTCTCGGGGATGCCACTTCTCATTTTTCATGACGTTTACGACTCCATAACAGGACTAAACCCGACGCCGCTTGGGAGGGCGACAGCCATTGTGGGGAATTGGGGTGACATCTCGAATCAGCGTGATTTCCAGTCCGGCGCCCTGCAGGGCTCGGATGGCCGTCTCTCGGCCCGAACCCGGGCCGCTCACCATGACTTCAATTTGGCGCATTCCCTGGTCGCCAGCCCGACGTCCGGCGCTCTCGGCCGCCGTCTGGGCCGCGAAGGGTGTCCCTTTTTTGGCCCCCTTAAAGCCGGTGGAACCGGCGGAAGCCCAGGAGACGACCTCGCCGTTCTGATCGGTAATCGTTACAATTGTGTTGTTAAACGTAGACTGAATGTAAGCCACTCCGTTCGGTACGTTCCGCTTTTGCTTTTTTGCTCCGGTTTTCTTGGTTTGTCGCGCCATAGCTGTCTCTTTAACGATCTCTTTGAGTGAATTCAATGCCCACTGAATTGGAAAATACAGCAGGCGAACGGTTCGGAACCCGGCAAAATTCTATTTCTTGGCCGCGGCTTTCTTCTTGCCGGCCACGGTGCGACGGGTCCCCCGCCGGGTTCGGGCGTTGGTGCGAGTCCGCTGGCCCCGGACGGGCAGGCCCATCCGGTGACGGCGGCCGCGATAGGTGCCGATGTCCATCAGACGTTTGATGTTCATGGCTTCGAGGCGTCGCAGGTCCCCTTCGACCTGGTATTGGGTCTGGACGACGGAACGCAACTCGGCGACTTCCGCATCGCTGAGGTCTTTCACCCGGGTATCGGGGTTGACGCCCGTCTGCGCGAGGATTTCTTTGGACCGAGACAGTCCGATTCCATAGATGTAAGTCAGACCGATTTCAACGCGCTTGTCGCGTGGAAGGTCTACTCCGGCTATCCGTGCCACGTTTTTCTCTCCCTAATAATCGTGCTGTGTCAAAATGAATTACGATGCCGAGTCGTTTCTTTAGAATGGGGCGAGTCAGACGAGTTTCGACGTCTCACTGCCGGCGAGGGGGGACTGACTGGCGGGCCGTGAGCTAACCTCGGCGCAGTCATGAACCTCCTCGGAGCGTGTCGCTGGCGTTCGGCAATTGGGATTCGGTGAAGCGCTGTATTTCCCGCTAATCGGTCTATTCCAGCGAGCAACTGGGGGCTCGACATGGAAAGCTGGATAGAGGGTCGGCCCCCGCTATCCTTGCCTCTGTTTGTGTTTGGGGTTGGAGCAAATCACCATCACCCGGCCGCGGCGGCGAATGATGCGACACTTTTCACACATTTTCCGGACTGATGCTCGAACTTTCATGCGATATAGAGCAACACTACAACAAATTTATAATTATATCACAGACGAGGGCGATCGATCCAGGGTTGAGGTGAATCAACCTGGATGAATTAACAACTTTCCCTGCACCTATTTCTTTTTCAGGCGATATGTGATCCGACCTTTGGTGAGGTCGTAGGGCGTCAATTCGACCTTGACGCGATCGCCCGGCAGAATTTTAATGTAATTGCGGCGGATTTTACCGGAAATGTGGGCAAGTACATTAAATCCGTTATCGAGATCGACCCGAAACATGGCGTTAGGAAGGGACTCGGTGACGGTTCCTTCCATTTCGATCAAGTCTTGTTTGGACAAACTGTTAATTCCTCAATTCGACAGGTGAACGGTCGGGGCGGACTGCTTCAATCTAGCCCGGTAGATTTGGGGATTGGCATCCGGATGCATTTCTTAACAGATCTTATCAAAAATTTAGAGCGAAGCTCTCCCAGAACCATCAATCCTTCGGTGAATCTTCCCCATTGGTCGGCGGGCTAGATGCAGTCGGGGAGGAATGGCAGTCATTCGGGGGCGATCGCCTTTTTCAGGCAGGCCGTCACTTCGTCCATCGAGCGATCGCCGTCCACGTCGTGCAGTTGCCCGCGATCGCTGTAAAACTCGATCAGCGGGGCGGTCTGTTCCCGATACACCTGCAGGCGGCGGCGGATCGTCTCCTCGTTGTCGTCCTGACGGCCGCGGGCCAACAGTCGTTCCACGAGGACATCATCCGGGACATCGAGGTTGATCGCCTGCAATTCGCCCCCCGACGAACTGCCGTCGGAATCCAACAATTTTTCCTCCACAAATTCCGCTTGGGATACGGTGCGGGGGAACCCGTCCAGAATCCAGCCCTTTTGGGCGTCGGGTTCTTTCAACCGCTCCTCGACCATATCCAAAACGAGCTGGTCGGGGACTAAATCGCCCCGGTCCATGTAGGTTTTGGCTTGTTGGCCGAGGGGCGTTTCCCGAGAGACGTTCGCTCTCAAAATGTCTCCGGTGGAAATGTGGGGGATTTGCAGGATTTCGGCGATGCGGGCCGCTTGGGTTCCCTTCCCCGATCCGGGCGGCCCCAAAAAAATCACTTGTTGCACTATCGTTTCACCATTCCTTCATATCTTTGCGAGATGACGTAGGTTTGAACTTGCTTGGCCGTATCGATCGCCACCCCCACCAAAATCAGCAGGGAGGTCGCCCCGAATCCCCGGAACGTCGGCACCCGGGTGGCACTTTCCACCACCGTGGGAATGATCGCCACCATGCCGAGGAAAATCGCCCCCAAAAAGGTGAGGCGATTGAGGACCCGCTCGATATATTCGCTCGTCGCCCGCCCCGGACGGATGCCAGGAATACTTGCCCCCATCTTTTTCAAGTTCTGAGCCATGTCCACGGGGTTCATGATCAGGGAGGCGTAGAAATAGCTGAAGAATAGGATCAGCAGCAAGTAAAAGGCGATGTAGAGCCAGGGAGTCGGACCGCCGGGGCTCAGGTAGGTGGAAATTTGCACCAAGACCGGATTGTTGGCGAACTGGGACAGCGACAACGGCAGGATCAGCACCGCCGAAGCGAAGATGATCGGCATCACCCCGCCCTGGTTCAGACGCAGGGGCAGGTAGCTGGTTTTTTCCCGGTACAGCTTGCGGCCGACCTGGCGGCGGGCTGAAACAATGGGGATGCGGCGGCTTCCCTCCTGAACGAAGACAATGCCGACGATCATCGCCAGGAAGATAGCGAGTAAAATAATCACCCGGCCGACGATGGCGCGATCGCCGCTCTGGGCCAACTCGATGGTGTCGCCCAGCGATCGGGGCAGCACCGCCACGATATTGATAAAAATCAACAGGGAGGCGCCGTTACCGATGCCGCGTTCGGTGATCAGTTCCGACACCCACATCACGAACATCGACCCCGCGGCCAGGGCGAGGACGACTTCAGCCATCACCAAAGCCTGGGGCAGGTTCGGATTTTGGGCGAAGGGACTGACCCAGATAGCGATGCCGATGCTCTGCAAAATCGCCCATCCCAGGGCCACGTAGCGGGTGATTTGGGAGATTTTGCGCCGTCCCGCTTCCCCTTCATTTTTCTGCAAATCTTCCAAACTCGGGAGGGCAGCCGTCATGAGCTGCATGATGATGGAAGCGTTGATATAGGGCAGAATCCCCAGGGCGAAGATCCCCAGGGCCGAAAATCCGCCCCCCGAAAACAGATCCAGAAAACCAATAAAGGGGGTATTTTGGATGTTGGCGGCGAACGCCGCCCGGTCGATCCCGGGGATGGGCAGGTAAACGCCCAAGCGCACCAAAATCAACAGGCCGATGGTCACGAGGATTCGACCCCGCAACCCCGCCGCCTGAGCCATCTGCATGAACGTTTCCTGGGCAGTTGGCGCTTTTTCTCGACTGACGACCATGAAGGACTACCTCTTGAAACACCATTGGGACGGAGAGGGTTAGGCCGACTCCGCCGGTTCCTCTCCACCTGTGTTGTCGGCTCCCAAGACTTCGCAACTCCCCCCGGCCGCTTCGATTTTGGAGCGGGCGCTTTGGGTGAAGGCGGCGGCCTTGACCTGGAGTGCCACGTTCAGTTCGCCGTCTCCCAAAATCTTCAGCGGCCCGCGATCGCTCGTGAGAATTCCCGCTTCGATCAAAGAGGAGAGGGTGACTTCCGTATTGGCATCCAGAGAAGCCAGACGACCCACATTAATCGTAGTGTACTGTTTTCGATTCACCAGGGGGAAGCTTTTGAGCTTCGGCAGGCGTCGGTAGAGGGGGTTTTGTCCGCCCTCGAACCCCGGCCGGGTGCTGCCGCCCGACCGCGACTTCTGACCCCGCATCCCCTTGCCGCAACTGGCTCCTTGGCCGGCGGAAATCCCCCGGCCCAGGCGACGGCGACGGGTTTTTGAGCCCGCTTTGGGCTGGGCATCTTCTAATCTCATGGTTATACTGTCCGCAATTCGTGAGCTGTCAAATTGAGTTCGCAAACCGCTGCGCCACCCCCAGGGGAGGTCAGGCGTAAAGCTGTTCGATGGAGATATCGCGTTCTTTGGCGACCTCCGAGAACGTCCGCAACCCCGACAGGGCGTCAATAGTCGCCCGGGCGTTGTTGAGGGGGTTGCTGGAGCCGAGTTGCTTGGCGAGGACATTTTTCACCCCGGCCAGTTCCAGAACGGTTCGCACCGCTCCCCCGGCAATTACCCCCGTACCGGGAGCTGCCGGCCGCATCATCACCTGGGCGCCGCCGCCCTCGCCGTTGGCGGGGTGGGGGATGGAGTTAGATTTGGTCAGGGGGACTTCGACGACATTCTTACGGCCGTCGGCCACGCCCTTTTTGACGGCACCGATCACGTCTGCGGCCTTGCCGACGCCGACGCCGACCTGGCCTTTTTCGTTGCCGACGATAACGATCGCCCGGAAGCTGAGTTTTTTACCGCCCTTGACCACTTTGGTAACGCGGCGGATTTGGACGACCCGCTCCTGCCATTCCGATTCTTTTTCTTTTGTCCGATTGCCTTTTTTACGGCGCTGTTGTTGCTCTGCCATAATTTGAATTCCTCATGCGGTTTTGGACATCACTCCCCGATCTTTTGAGCGTAACACTTGAGGGGACATTAAAACTCCAAGCCGGCTTCCCGGGCCGCGTCGGCCAGGGCTTTGACGCGGCCGTGGTAGATGTAGCCGCCCCGGTCGAACACCACCCGTGCGATGCCCTGGTCCAGCGATCGCTTGGCGATCAGTTGCCCGACTTTGACAGAGGCGTCGCAGGTCGCCCCCGTTGACCGGTCGGTTTTCAATTCCGGGTCTAAGCTCGACGCGGCCGCCAGGGTGTGCTGCCGGCTGTCGTCGATCACCTGGACGTAGATGTGCTTGTGGGAGCGGAACACAGCCAACCTCGGCCGCTCGGAGGTTCCGTTCACCTTGCGCCGCACCCGGCTGTGGCGGCGCTGACGGGATTCGATACGAGTTCGCTTCATTACTTCTTACCTGCCTTACCAGCTTTACGTCTGACTTGTTCCCCGGCGTAGCGAATGCCTTTGCCTTTGTAGGGTTCCGGCGGCCGAACGGCTCGAATTTTGGCGGCCATGTTGCCGACCACCTCTTTATTAATTCCGCTAACAATCACATTGGTGTTATTTTCGACGGCCACGGTGACGCCCTCCGGCGGTTTCATTTCCACCGGCTTGCTGTAGCCGACGTTTAAAATCAGGTTTTTTCCTTGCACCTGAGCCCGATATCCCACGCCTTGGATTTCCAGGCGCCGTTCAAATCCCTTGGAGACCCCATCGACCATGTTGGCGACCAGGGTGCGGCACAGGCCGTGGCGCTGGCGGGCGACCCGGGATTCGTCCCGGCGCTTGACGAGCAGGGTGTCCCCTTCCTGTTCGAGGATGACTTCGCCGGGGAGTACCCGGGACAGTTCGCCCTGGGGTCCTTTGACGGTGACTTTTTGGCCGTCGAGGGTAAGGGTGACTTTGGGGGGAATCGGAATTGGACGCTTACCAATTCTAGACATAATCCTTTCGTTGATTGTCGGTGAGCAATGGTTGGAGGTTGGGGTGCCGTCCGCCGGGCGGACCGTTACCAAACGTAGCAGAGCACTTCGCCGCCCACGCCCTGACGTCGGGCTTCTCGGTCGGTCATCACCCCCCGGGAGGTGGAAATGATCGCGATGCCGATGCCGCCGAGGACTTTGGGCAGTTCTTTGCGGTTTTTGTACACGCGCAAACCGGGGCGGCTGACCCGCTTGAGTTTGCGAATCGTGGGGGTGCGGGTTTTGGCGTTGTATTTGAGGGAAAGAACCAGAGATTTTTTGATCCCTTCGCCGGTTTCTTCAAAGTTCCCGATGAAGCCTTCATCCCGGAGGACTTTGGCGATGCTGCGGGTCATTTTGGTGGATGGAATTTCGGTCGTTTGATGCCGCGCCATGCAGGAATTTCGGATGCGCGTCAACATATCTGCAATGGTGTCGTTCGTCGCCATAGTTGTCTCGTTGTTGTACTGCCTCAGTTCTCCCGGAAGGGCATTCCCATTTCTTTGAGCAAGGCACGTCCTTCTTCGTCGGTTTCGGCCGTGGTCACGATCGCGATGTCCAGACCCCGAATTTGGTCGATGCTGTCGTAGTCGATTTCTGGGAAGATCAGTTGTTCTTTGACACCCAGGCTGTAGTTGCCGCGGCCGTCAAAACTTTTGGGACTGATGCCCCGAAAGTCGCGGATGCGGGGCAAGGCGAGGTGGATCAGGCGCTCCAGAAAGGAATACATCCGATCGCCCCGGAGCGTGACCATGACGCCGACGGGCATCCCCTGGCGGATTTTGAAGCCGGCGATCGCCTTTTTCGCCCGGGTGACGACCGGTTTTTGTCCCGCGATAATCGCCAGTTCGTTCACCGAGGATTCCAGGGCTTTGGCGTTCTGAGACGCCTCGCCCAGTCCCCGGTTGACCGTGACTTTGACGAGTTTGGGAACCTGATGGATGTTCGCATATTTGAACTGTTCCATCAGTTTCGGGACGATGGTTTCCTGATAAGTTGTTTTGAGTGTCGGGGCCATAGTTACTGTCCTAAATACGTTCCCTGGGCTTGGTCAGGGATAGGAATTGTCAGAAAGACGTTCGATGTCAAAAAAGGGGAATTCGGGGAGTTTTGACCGTCGCCGGTCAGTCGATAATTTCCCCGGTTTTTTTCAGCATCCTCACCTTCCGCCCCTCGTCGGTGAAGGTGTAGGAAACCCGGCTGGCCACTTTTTCTTTGGTGGAATACAGCATCACGTTGGAGCTGTGGATGGGGGCCTCGAAGTTGACGATTTGGCCGGATTCGCCCTCCTGTTGGGGCTTGACGTGCTTGGTTCGCACGTTCACGTCTTTGACCACCACTTTGCTGAGTTTGGGGATGGCGCGGATCACTTCCCCGACCTTCCCCTTGTCCCGTCCGGCGATCACCTGGACGGTATCCCCTTTTTTGACGTGCATTTTGAAGCCCTGGGGTGGGGCCGCTATGCGCTTGCGCTTGGGCATGATTTAGAGTACCTCCGGTGCGAGAGAAACGATTTTGGTGAAATTCTTGTCCCGCAGCTCCCGCGCCACGGGTCCGAATACCCGGGTCCCTCTGGGGTTGCCGTCCGGGTTGATGATGACGGCGGCGTTGTCGTCGAACCGGATGCTCATCCCGCTGTCCCGGCGCAACCCCTGGCGGCTGCGGACGATCACGGCCCGGACGATATCGGACTTTTTGACCGCCATGTTGGGAATCGCATCTTTGACGACAGCGATGATCACGTCACCGATCTTGCCGTAGCGACGATTTCCCCCACCCACGACGCGGATACACATGAGTTTGCGGGCTCCGCTGTTATCCGCAACATTGAGTATGGACTGCTGTTGAATCATGGTGCTCGTTTTGTCAGTTGTTAGGGGACGAAGATAAACAGAAAATGACTTGTCGATTCTGTAATGGTGAGGTGGGTTGGTAGTTACGACGAACCCCTGACATTTACTCGCCGGTTTTGTTGAGAATTTCAATGACATTCCAGCGTTTGGTGCGACTCAGCGGCCGGGTTTCTCGAATCCGGACGCGATCGCCCTCCTGACAAGCATTCTCTTCGTCGTGAACTTTGTACCGCTTGGTCTTCACGACAATTTTTCCATATTTGGGGTGGGGGGAGCGGTTTTCGATGGCAACCACCACCGTTTTTTGCATTTTGTTGCTGACGACTACGCCAACTCGTTCTTTAACTGCCATGATCGTGAGAAATGAGAAATAAAAGTTCGGGTCGAGATGGGACAAACTTGCCCGCGAAATCGGGGTGCAAGTTGCGCTCATTCCGTCGCAGCCGCCGGTGCTTCAGCTTCGAGCTGTCTCTGCCGTTCCACGGTCAGCAATTGAGCCAATCGGTGGCGGGCGTGTCGGATTTCGTGGGGCTTTTCGAGGCGCCCGGTCGCTTTGAGCAGGCGCAGGTTAGCCAGTTCTTTTTTGATGTCCAGAATGGTCTCGGACAGTTCCTCATCTCCGAGCTGTCTGGCATCTTCGATGTTGGGAAGGGGCATGGTTCGTTCCTCAAATTAGGGTCTGGGGTGTGGGGAATGAATTGATAATTGACAATTATTTTTTCTCCCGACTCCCGTAGAAATTTAGGATTGTTCGGTTTCCCGGGCCAGAAACTTGGTTTTGATGGGGAGTTTGAAAGCGGCGAGGCGCATGGCTTCCCGGGCGACATTTTCGGGGACGCCGGCGATTTCAAACATGATGCGTCCGGGTTTGACGACGGCGACCCAATATTCGGGCGCACCTTTACCGGAACCCATCCGGGTTTCGGCGGGGCGCATGGTTACGGGTTTGTCGGGGAAGACGCGAATCCAGATTTTCCCGCCCCGGCGGATGTAGCGGGTCATGGCACGGCGGGCCGCTTCGATTTGCCGGGAGGTGATCCAGGAGGGTTCGAGGGCCTGCAGGGCAAAATCGCCGAAGTTGATCTCGTTGCCGCGAGTCGCCTGACCCCGCATCCGGCCGCGCTGTTGTTTGCGGAATTTTGTTCTTCTCGGACTTAACATGATCGCGTTTGGGGTGGTGGGTGGACAATGTGGTCGGGGTGTGGGTCGGAGTTAAAGGGACTCCAGACTACACTTAAGTCTCGTTCGAGCGGTCGTCGTACTTCTGTCGCCGGGGCTGTCGGCTCCGCCGGGGTTGAGCCGGAGCCGGGGCGGCGGTTTCTTCCTGACCGGGGATGATTTCTCCCTTGAAGATCCACACCTTGACGCCGAGGATGCCGTAAATCGTCAGGGCGGTGCAGTAGGCGTAGTCGATATCCGCCCGCAGGGTGTGCAGGGGCACCCGACCTTCCCGGGTCCACTCGGTACGGGCGATTTCCGCCCCGTTCAGGCGGCCGCTGACCTGGACTTTGATGCCTTCGACGCCGGCTTTTTGGGCGCGGGTGATGGCTTGGCGGACGACGCGGCGGAAGGAGACCCGCTTTTCGAGCTGCTGGGCGATGTACTCGGCGATCAGGGTGGCGTCGGCATCGACGCGGGAGACTTCCACGACGTTGATGCGGATCTGGCGGTTGCTGCCGAGTTCTTTCTGGAGGCCGACGCGCAGGGCTTCGATCCCGGTCCCCCCGCGGCCGACCACGACACCGGGTCGGGCGGTCTGAACTTCCAGGTCGATCTGGTCGGCTTTGCGCTCGATGCGGACATCGGAGATCCCGGCGTTGCTGAGATTTTTTTGGATGTACTGGCGGATGGTGTGGTCTTCTTGCAGGAGTTGGGGATACTGGGAGGTATCCGCAAACCAGCGGGATTTGTGTTCTTGGGTGACGCCGAGGCGAAAACCAATCGGATGTATTTTTTGTCCCATAAGAGCTTAATGATTCGGTCTGTAGTTTGACGGACGGGCGATCCGGCCGAAAATGCTTTCTTTAAGGTTTAAATGCTCGACCCGGCAGGTTTGACGACCCGTTTAGCCGGCATCTTCCATCGGGGCCACCGCCACGGTGATGTGGCAGGTGGGCTTGCGGATCGGGTAGGCTCGACCTTGGGCGCGGGGCCGGTAGCGTTTGAGGCTCGGTCCGGCGTCGGCGAAGGCTTGGGAGACGACCAAATTGGCCGGATCCAAGCCCTGGTTGTGTTCGGCGTTGGCGACGGCCGATCGCAGCACTTTCAGCACGGGGGTGCAGGCGCGGTAGGGCATGAACTCCAGGACGATCAAAGCTTCCCGGTAGCTGCGCCCGCGAATTTGGTCGAGGACCCGCCGGACTTTGTGGGGGGACATTCGGATGTAGCGAGCGATCGCTCGAACTTCTGTAGTGGTATCGACAGCCATATCTGTACTCCTTATCGGCGGGCTTTCTTATCGCTCTTGGCGTGACCTCGGAAGGTGCGGGTGGGGGCGAATTCGCCCAACTTGTGTCCCACCATTTGCTCGTTGATAAAGACGGGGACGTGCTGGCGGCCGTTGTGGACGGCGATCGTGTGGCCGACCATCTGGGGGACGACGGTGGAAGCCCGCGACCAAGTTTTGATCACTTCCTTCTTTTTGTCGGAATTGAGCTTTTCAATTTTTTTGAGCAAGTGGTCGGCAACGAATGGGCCTTTTTTTAGCGATCGAGACATGGTGTGTTCTGAAATTCATGTATGGGGTTGGAACGCTGGCAGACGGCGGGGCGATTCGCGCCGGAACCGCCTCGACCTCCCAAACCGTCTTAGGTCTGACGGCCGCCTTTGCCGCGCTTCGAGGATTTCCGACGGCGGCGCACGATCAAAGCCGTGCTGCGCTTCTTCGGATTTCGGGTCTTGGCACCCAAGGCGGGTTTGCCCCAGGGCGTCACCGGGCCGCTGCGGCCGATGGGAGCCCGTCCCTCACCGCCGCCGTGGGGGTGATCGACGGGGTTCATCACGCTACCCCGGACCGTCGGGCGCTTGCCCAACCACCGATTCCGACCGGCTTTCCCGATGCTGATGTTTCTGGCGTCCACGTTGCCCACCTGGCCAATGGTGGCGTAGCACCGGGCGGGAATTTTCCGCTGTTCCCCGGAGGGCAGTTTCAGGGTGACGTAATCCCCTTCTTTTGCCATCACCTGGGCGCTGGCCCCCGCGGCTCGCACCATCTGTCCCCCTTTGCCGGGAATCATCTCCACGTTGTGGACGCTCGTACCCAGGGGGATCTTGGACAGGGGCAGGGCGTTGCCCACTTCGATGGGGGATTCGGGTCCGGAGACGATGGTGGTGCCGACGGCCAATCCCGCCGGATGCAGGATATAGCGCTTTTCGCCGTCGGTGTAGAACAGCAGGGCGATGCGGGCGTTGCGGTTGGGATCGTATTCGATCTCGGCCACTTTCGCCGGGATGTTGTGCTTGTCGCGCCGGAAATCGATAATTCGATACAGTTTTTTGTGTCCGCCCCCCCGGTGGCGGCAGGTGATCACGCCCCGGTTGTTGCGACCTTTGTTGCGGTGCTTGGAGACGGTCAAGGATTTTTCCGACTCGGCGCGAGTGACCTCTGTAAATTCCGAGACGGTATGTTGGCGGGTACTGGGGGTGTAGGGTCGGTAAGAACGAATTGCCATTTTGGATCGATCCTCTGTCTGTTTCCGTGGAAGTTAGATATTTTGCCTAACCTCCCTATCCTGTTGGGGTTCCGGCTTAAACCTAAACCTCCGGGAAGAGGATTTTTCTCAGGGGTTCCCCATCCTCTAGGGTGACGATCGCTTTCTTGTAACTCGGCTTGTAGCCCGAAAACCGGCCGACACGGCGCTTCCGGCGCGGCGGGTTTTGGGTGTTCACGCTCCGAACTTTGACCTCAAACAGCAGTTCGATCGCCGCTTTGATGGTCGGTTTGTCGGCCCTCGGATCGACATCGAACGTGAACTGGTTGAGCTCCATCTGGATGGTCGCTTTTTCCGTCACGATCGGACGCCGGATCACGTCGGCTAGATCGCGGGTCTTAAATTCAGTCACCATAAACCTCCTGAACTTTCGCAAGGGCATCGGCTGTGGTCACGATTTTGTCAGCCACCAGAACGTCATACACGTTCAAGCTGTCGGCCAGACAAATTCTCATCTTCGCCACGTTGCGACCCGACAGGTAGACGTTTTCTTGTTTTTCGGGCAACACCAGCAGCACTTTCTCTCCGGCGGAGATGCCCCACCGATCTAAAGCTGCCATCAAATCTTTGGTTTTCGGCCGGGGCAGTTGGGTGGCAAAATTTTCCACCACCACCATGTCTTCGGCCCGACTTTGCAGCGCCGTCCGCAGGGCCAGGCGCCGCTCCTTGCGATTCATCTTGATGCCGTAATCTCTGGGCTTGGGGCCGAAGATGATCCCGCCTCCCCGCCACAGCGGAGAACGGATCGAACCGGCTCTGGCCCGTCCGGTCCCTTTTTGCCGCCACGGCTTGCGGCCGCCCCCCCGCACTTCGGCGCGGGTTTTGGTGTTTGCCGTCCCCTGACGCCCATTGTTCATCTGGCGAACCAATGCTCTGTGGACGATGTGGGAGGCGTTTTCTTCTTTTGCAACTTTCAGTTCCAGGGTCGCCTGTCCGACTTCTTCCCCCTGCCAGTTGCGAACGACACAATCAACCATATTTCCCCCTGTTTTCTCTCTACTTGCCACCCACCAGGTTGGCCGGTTTGATATTGAGCAGGCCGCCCGGTTTGCCGGGGATCGAACCCTTAATTAACAGCAAATTCCGTTCTGCATCTACCCGCACGACGGTCAGCTTCCGGGTGGTAATCTGCTTGCCGCCGTAGCGGCCCGCCATTTTCTTGCCGGGGTAAACGCGGCCTGGGGTGGTTCCGGGTCCGATGGAACCGGGGAGGCGATGGTTTTTGGAGCCGTGGGCCATCGGTCCGCGCCGGAAGTTATTGCGTTTCTGGTTGCCCGCAAAACCGCGACCCATGCTGATGCCGGTCACGTCCACCAGTTGGCCGGGCTCGAAGCGATCGACTTTGATTTCGCCGCCGAGCTCGAAGCTGTCGCTGCTCTCGACCCGATATTCTTTCAGGTGGCGAACCATCGGACTGCTGGATTTCGCCAGGTGCCCCTGTTCGGCGCTGCTGAGGTATTTGTTGACCTCTTTATCGGGCGATTTTTTGCTGTTGAGCTTGCGGGTTTTGTTGGGAACTTCGCCGTAACCGACCTGGATGGCGGTGTAGCCGTCCGTCGCTTCGGTTTTGACTTGGGTGATGGGGCATGGCCCGGCTTGAACGACCGTCACCGGAATTGCCTTTCCGCTTTCGGCGTCAAATATCTGAGTCATGCCGAGCTTGGTGCCGAGGATACCTACAGACACTTAAACTAGCCTCTCTTTTCTACGCATTACAATAGGGCGGGATTTCCCGTAACGGTTAATCCGCCAAACTGACGATGCTCGGGGCATCATCAAATTGAGTTCCCCGGGTTCGGGGCAGGCATACCGATCGCCTCTTCCGGTTTTGCCCCCCGGTTGGGGAGGCGGGTTGACCTGGAAGGCTTTCAGGCTATCAACTTGTTTAAGCTGTTCCAAGACTGAGGAATGGTCCTCAGTGCTGCCCGGATGTCGCTCGGACTTGAGTAGGGTTCTACTCAGTATCCTTTTCGGCGGCTGCGGTCAAACGGTTTTGAGGCTTGACCGACCTGACTGCTGGCGCGCTACAATTGGGCGAAGCTTTGGCAGCTTTGAACAATCGACGGGATTCGGGAGTGGAGTGGCGACGATAGAACCGCCGGTTCCTGGCAAATCCTAAGAGTTAGCCATCCCCATACCAGCAGTCGCCTGCGTTTTGACGACGATTTTTTATCATATGTTAAATGTGGGGTTTCGTCAAGCCCGGTTCCGACATTTTTGGGAAGCGGATCGGCATCCAGGAGGTTTTGGCCGGTGATGGAGTAGCCGAAAGACTTGCTGGATAAGGGTTTTAGGCGATAGTGACTGCCTTTGTCCAGGGGGCGGGGGGGATTCTTCAGTTTAATTGTGGCTGAAAAATCCCCCATTATCCCCCTTTGTAAGGGGGAATTTTAACTCAATTCTATTTCTGCGAAGGTGGTACATCGTCGCAGAACGGACGGGTGGGTTTGGGGGGTGTTTTCGCCGTCGCGATCAATCCAGATGGCGGGAATTCCGGCGGCTTTCGCCCCTTCGCAGTCGGCTTTTAAGCTGTCGCCGATGTGGAGGACTTCCGAGGGGGAAATGCCGTGTTTTTTGAGGGCGATCGCGAATATTTTCGGGTCGGGTTTGGCGGCTCCGACTGCGGTGGAGATGGTGACGCGGGAGAAATGGGGGGCGAGTTCCAGGGCTTCCAATAGGGGATAAAGTCGGGAGTCAAAGTTAGATAATACGGCGAGTTCGATGTCGCGATCGCGCCATTTTTTTAGAGCTGGAATGACATCGGGATAAACGAACCAAGGCTTGGCGGTGGCAAATTCTTCGTAAAGATCGACGAAAAACTCGGAAAAATCTGCGAACTGGTCGAAGGCTTCTACCGCTTTGAAACTGCGGGCGGCGACATCGAGCCACCATTCAAACTCCAACCGGGGAATATCGTCGGGGTCGGCGTCGGGAAAGGCCATCGGGGGGGCGGTGGAGAAGGCGTGGAAGAAGGCCCGGTTGAGGGGTTTGGCGGGGACATCCACGCCCCACTGTCTGGCGATGTTTCCGTAGATTTCCCCCACGCTATCCCGGAGGCCGAATAGGGTTCCGACGGCATCGAGGAAGATCAGTTTGGGGCTGGGGATCATATCGTCTGTCGGGTTCATGTTGTCGGTTTCGTTTGCCGTTCAGAAGTTCGAGGAACTGCCGTTATTTTAGCAGGCGATCGCCCCGATGTTCCGGTCGGGATGGATGAGTGTTTTCCCCGCCGCCATCAAAGCGATCGAATTGTTAAAAGATGTGGATTTCCGGGCCGAGCCGTGATAGGATTATATCGCGCCAGAATCGAATCGGTGTTTGAGTTCATAAAAAACGGATAGAAATCTGGCGGATTCTGCACCGCCAGGGAGCGCCAGAATCTTCATTAAGAAGAACATGAAAACAGCAGTTATTCTGATTTGTCAAGCTAGAATTTTATCGGACTTATATGATGGTTTGGGGTTATGACTGGTGATTCTCAGGCTGCGGCGACTCAACCGGCCAATAGCTTTGTCGTCCAACAGTGGATCGGACGGGGCATCGAGCTCCAGAATGCCGGCAAATTCCGGGATGCCTTATCTTGCTTTGTTCGGGCTTTGGAATTAAATCCCGACCAGATGGATGTTTGGTATAAGGTGGGGGTATGTTGGCAGAGTTTGGGTCATTTTGAAGATGCGATCGCGTCCTACAAGACCTGTTATCAACGCTCCCAAACTCGACAGCATCTCTGGTTTCAGGGGGCATCCCAATTGTGTTTGGGGCAGTGTTACTTCCATTTGCAGCAACCGGACTCTGCGGTTTCCGCTTATTCTTTGGCCTATCAGTTATTCAGTCAATTGGAAAATCATCCCCAAACTCGGCAGGCGTGGGATTCTCTGAGTGTGATCGGCAATAATTTTTTGAATAACAAAAAGTTTCAGGAGGCAACTTTATTTTATCAAAAGTTGCTGAAAATTGTCAAAACCACTCGAGATCGTCGCAAGTTGGGCTGGGTTTGGCACGGTTTAGGTCGAGGATTTTCCGGGGAGGGTCTGGATGAGTTGGCCGGGGAATGTCATCGGCAGATGTTGGAGATTTCCCGGGAGTTGTCGGATTGTCAAATGGAGGGGACTGCTTTGTATTGGTCGGCTTGGGGAAGCTGGAAACGGGGAAAATTGGCGGATGCGATCGCTGATTACGAACGGGCGATCGCGGTTTGTGATCAATGGGAAGAGGGCAAAACGTGGATCGCCGTCATTTTAGAATATTTGGAGAATTTATATCAAAAAACAGAAAATTTTGAGAAGGCGATCGCGGTTTTAGAAAGGCGGTTAGCGATCGTCAGAGAGGGTCGGGACAAGCGGGGTGAGTTCAAACTTTTGGAGCAAATTGCGGGGTTATATTATCACCAACTCAAGGATTACCGTCGGGCTTTTGATTCTTATCACTCGGCTTTGGAAGTGGCACAGGGTTGGGCGGAAAGGCGGCGCTGGGATGAAGCCAAAACTTATTTTATGTTAGGGTTGACCTGCCAACATTTGAACCGCTTCGATGGGGCGCTGTCGAATTATCGAGAAGCGTCGAAACTGTATGCCGAGTTGGGTCATCAAGGAGGGGTCGATTCGAGTCGCCGGCGAATTCTGGAATTGGAAGATATCGTGGCTTCTCGTTCGTCGGGTTTTCTGTCTAAAACCGATCCCCAGCTCGAGTTTTTATTGAATGTTTTGAAAGGGACGGAAGAGGGCGGAGGTGTCCCCGAAGCGATCGAGCTGTCGGATGGGCAGTTGAGGGAAAGCTGACGGCTCAAAGCCGAGTGTCGAGCGCTATAAAAGGAGACTGCGGGGCGACAAGGGGCCCCTTGTCGCCCCGCAGTTTCAACTATACCGATCGCGTCGGCCGATGTTCTTCGTACCAATTCAGGAGAACCCGGGCCAGTCGTTGGGGATGGTGGCGGACGGCGCCGGTTTTTTCATCCTCCTGCATAACATTGGCCGCGATCGCGGAGCATCCGAGTTCTTCGACCTCCTCGCGGTCGAAATAGACGGGGTGAATATTGTCTTGGGCGTAATGCATCAGCGATCGCGCCGAAGGGCTGCCGCGCTGCACCAAAACCGCATCAAATAGGGAGCCGCCGCAGGCGTCGTGGAGGGTGCGAAGGTGTTCGGCGACCGTATATCCGTCCGTTTCGCCCGGTTCCGTCATGATATTGCAGACGTAGACGCGCAGGGCCTTGGCCGAGGCGATGGCATCTCGAATTTCGGGGGCGGTCAGATTCGGAATCAAATGGGTGTGCAAACTTCCCGGACCGACAACAATACAGTCAGCTTCTTGAATCGCCCGCACCAATTCTGACCGCATGGAATCCCGGATACACTCGCCCCCGTTGAGGCAGGGGAGCGACTCGGATGAGGCCACCCAAGACGGGTAATTCGCCGGAGTCCCCGGACATGGAGGTGTGGATTTCTCGGCGACCGACACTGCGGACGACCGGGGCATCCCCGTGCCGACCGTTTGAAATAAATTGACCGAGTTTTGCAGGAGGCGATTGGGTCCCGAAAACGAATCGGGCCAGAGGGAGAAAAGCGGATGCTTGCTGTTGAAGGACTCAGATTGTTTCCCCCCCGCCGTCAAGTCGATGGTGGCGGTGATAGTGGCGCGATAAGATTTCAAACCTCGCGAGATGCCGGACAACCCTTTTCCGCCTCCGATGAGGACGACTTTGGGAGAGGGCTGGGAAGAAAGGGACTCCAGGCGGCGATCGCGGGACACGACGGCCGCTCCGGCGAGCAGGTCGGTCATGGAAGTCGCCGCCCGCACCTGCCCCCAGATCGTCAAAAACAGGCCCAGGAAGACCGCGATCGCGCCGGCGGCGGGGCCGGGTAATACCCGGACGACATTCTGAAGGCAAACCGCCAACTGTTGCCAATCCATCGAGATGCGAGTCAGGCAAATTCCCAGACCCAAACCGATCAATAGAATTCCGATACCGCTGACCAGCAACCACCGCTTGAAAAATCGCCCGGGCAGCAGCCACTTGAACCAGAAAACAGATTCCCAATTGCGAGAACTCGCGCTTCCCGGAACTAGATAGCCGAGCCGACTGGTAAATTCGGCCGGGTGTTTGACGAAACCCATGATTGAACCTCCAAACTTCATGAAAAATACCCTAAACTGATAGAGTGAGTGGGAAGTCCACCCTTGGAAATCGAGATTTTTATCTGCTAGGAAGAAAGTTCCCGTCGGACAGTAGAAAGTAAATATTCTAACCAATAGTGGGCGATATTTACATCAGAAGCTTCCACCGTGATCCCCAATTTAGGTTCCGATTTTGCGGTCACTTGAACGATGACGCGCCCTTGATTTCCCATGGCAATTTCTGCCTTTTCGATCGCCCGTCGTAAGGACTCGCATTCCCACCAAATGAGCAGGCGATCGCAGTGTTTAACGGACACCGTCTGCCTCCGTTGGGGATACAGTTGAAAGCTCTCCCGTTTCAGTCGAGCCAGGGACATTCCGGCTTCTCGGGTCAGGGCGGCCAAATGCAGGGCACTGAGCACGCTGTCCCCCGTTCCGCCGTAGTGCCGGCAGAAAATGGAACCGGACGGGTCGCCGCCCAAAATCGCCCCCAACCGCAGCATTTCTTGGTGGATGTGGGACTCGTCGCCCCGAATCCGCACCAAGCGTCCCCCAGAGACGGCCCAGGCCCGTTCAAAGGCCAAGTTCGCCATCGGGTTGGAGACGACCGTCCGATTCGGAAGTTGCCCCCGCCGTTTCAGGGCCGTCCCCCACAAATAGAGGATGTGGTTGCCATCGACGATTTCCCCCCGGTCGTCCATCGCCAAAACCCGTCCGGCATCGCCGTTGAAGGCGAACCCCAGATCGGCCTGGTGCTCCAAAACGGCTCGCCGCAGCAGGTCGGGAGAGTTAAAACCGCAATCGATATTGATGCGATGGCCGTCGGGTTGGTCGTGGAGGCGGATGACCTGTGCCCCCCAGGACTCGAAGAGGGGGGGGACGAGGTGGGCGGCTGCCCCCCACGCCAAATCTAGGACAATTCGCATTCCGCACAAATCTGTCAGAGGTCTCGAATCCTGTAAAAATTGGCGGTAGTGTTCGAGCCACTCCGTCCGGTGGTACTGCCGCCCCCAGCGGTAGGAGTCGAGGCGATCGCACCCCATGAGATCGCCCTTTCCCCGCACCCCCGCTTCGATTTGGTAGTGGAGACTCGGAGAAATGGGCATCCCGTCCGCGCCGAGTATTTTGATGCCGTTTTGGTCGGGGGCACTCTCGTCGGCGGAAATCATCACGCCGCCGACGGCCCCGGTGGTCGCACTCAGGTGGGACACCGCCGGGGCCGGACACAGTCCCAGATGCCACACTTCCAAACCGGTTGCCGCCAAACCGGCGGAGAAGGACATGGCCAACAGATTGCTCGACGGCCGGGAATCCTGGCCGAGAATCACGGGGCCGGGACGGGAGGTGGAGGCTTGCAGCACTTGCCCACTCCAATACCCGATCTGGAGGGCCAGGGACGGGTTGAGAAATTCTCCCACCCGTCCGCGAAAGTCAGTGGCACCAAATTGAGGGGGTTGGGGTAAGGACTGCGAACTCCACGCCCGGTCAGGGAAAGTTTTTGAATTGAAAGGAGAATTGGAAGATGGCAACGCAACCATGTTTACGATCATTGAACACCATAGGACTCGAGCCGACAGAGTTTGAATGGATTGAAAATCCCAAATCTCGGTCAATTCAAATAAAAGATTGGGATTTTTGAGATGATCAATAGGGAGAGATGGGAGAGTTATAACAACCCTCTTTGATGAGAAGAGGCGGGAATTACGAAGTCGCAGACTCCGTCAGACATCGACGAATTCAAGGGGGAGAGAGGGGCGATCGCCCCTCGGGTTCGGACTGTAACGCTCACATTTGTCGATGGGAGTCGCGAGTTAGTCTCGCTCATTCGAGCTGAAAAAATTTTTTTAAAGTCATTTGTTTCCATGCACCCGGCGCAAATTTTGCCGATTAAAATATTTTTCTAGCTAACATGGAACCTTCTTATTTCTGGGATGTCAAGGAATTTCCAGCCAATTTACCAATTCTTTAACAACTCGGACGGCGTGCTTTACCTGAGAGGAGCTTATTTAAAGCGGGGCCGGTGATCGCCCCATTTTGATGCCGAGCAACTGGAACACACAATTGAGAAATCACGGTCGGGCCAAAACTTCTGTCGCCGATCGCACAATTGACGGGTGCGGAGATGGGAAAAGCGCCCGTCGGGGGGAGTTGACTTGACTGCTGATTGGGGGGGAATCTCAAATCTCAAATCTCAAATCTCAAATTCCCACATTCAGCGATCGCCGAACACTTCCGGCTCGATCCCGACCCACCATTCTCCCAAATTCATCAATTCTTCGTGCAAAGCGGACAATTCCCGGACGTACTCCGACTCCGATAACTCGGACCGCCGCTCCCGGAGTTTTTTGAGGCGCAATTGTACCAGGAGCCACGGTTTAGAAATGCCGTCGGTGGCTTCGATGTAGCGGGCGAGATCTCGAGAATCCATAAGAGTCTGCGTCTACGACAAAACAGCCACGATGACCGTGACTGTCCGTTGAAACTTGAGTGGCGGATGTCCACTCAAGCCATCAAAATGGGCAAATTATAGCCAGATTGTCACCAATTTTAGCTGGCGGATGCGAGATTTTCGGCGACGAAATCCCAGTTGACCAGGTTATTCATGAAGTTGTCGATGAAACCGGGCCGGGCATTTTGGAAGTCGAGGTAGTAGGCGTGTTCCCAAACATCCAAAGTCAGCAGGGGGGTTTTGCCTTCGACGATGGGGTTGACCGCGTTGGGGGTCTTCATCACTTTCAGGGTGCCGTTGTCGAGGACCAACCAGGCCCAACCGCTGCCGAACTGGGTAGCCGCCGCATTCTTGAACTCTTCGGCAAATTTGTCGAAGCTGCCGAAGTCGGCGTTAATTTTGTCGGCCAGGGCGCCGGTGGGTTGGCCGCCGCCGCCGGCTTTCATGCACTTCCAGAAAAAGCTGTGGTTCCACACCTGGGCGGCGTTGTTGAACACGCCGGACTTGGAGGAATCGTTGTAGGTCGCCTTGATAATCTCTTCGAGGGACATATTTGCCATGTCCGTGCCTTCGATCGCCGCGTTGAGTTTGCTGACGTAGGCGGCGTGGTGCTTGTCGTGGTGGTACGACAGGGTGTCGGCAGACATCTTGTCGGACGCGAGAGCGTCTTTGGAATAGGGTAAATCGGGAAGTTCAAAAGCCATCGTGTTTGCTCCTCTCTAAATTGCTTCGGACGATCGCCCTTGCCCGGGGGCAAAGTTGATCACCGATCTCAATAAAACTTTACAATATTCTCATCATATACCACCAGAGGTTGTCAAAACAACTTTTTTTGAGCCAATTTTCGATTAAAATCCCCCGGATCGAAATCATTTCCCAGACCGCAGGTCTTGACAAAAAACATTGGATATGATAAGAAGCGGGTCTAGTTAAGCCCATTATCCGGAAGGTTCGTCTCGGCGTCGTCTATCTCAAGAGAGAGCCTAGCAGAAGATCAATCCCCGATCGCGGTTGACGGGCGATCGGAGTCCGAAACCGTCGAAATTCTCGCCACTTTGATAACCTGGAAGTTAGCCCTCCCGTCGCTCTCACTTCGACTCCATTTGTTTTCAGTTGCTCGCTCCGGTCTTCCCTCGCCGGCGGAAGCGATCGCCTTCCGTCCGAGATCACGGCCCCTTTCGATCTGCCTCACCCCAACCTTCAATTAACTTTTGTTAACTTTTCTGAAGGTGGAGGAGGCGATCCCCCGAGGTGGGGCGCTGCCCAGTTGAGATTCGAGATCTGACAAAACCCATGGACACACAGCAGTTAACGGACGAGCAAGCCCTGATCCTCAATGAAATCGACCACGCCATCGCCCTGTTCGACCCGAGCGATCGCCTCGTCCGGTTCAACCAAAAACTCGCGGATCTCTGGGGGTTCCCCGCCGAATTCCTCGCGGCCCGACCCGACATCGAGGCACTCTGCGCCGCCATCACCTCCCGGGGCCACTGGTCCGAGGATCAGTGCGAACACCTCAAACGCACCATCGGCAACTCTCCCGGGGGGCGCCTGTCCTTCTGCATCCAACAGCACAACCAAATTTGCCTGGAAATCCAAAGCATCCCCACCCCCCAGGGCGGACGCCTGCTCACCTTCCGGGACGTCACCGACCACCGCAACACCCAACTGAACCTCAACACCGAAGTCCGGCGGCTGCGCTTTCTCCTGGGACTCAACGAACGCCTCCAGGACCTCGACAACCTGCAAGAGATCGCCCAATTCGCCCTCAACTACCTGATTCAAGTCATGGACGCGGCCTTCGGCGATGTCAAAGTCATCCTCGGGGAAGGCAACAACCGCGTCACCGGCATGGTGGGAAACCAAATTTCCGGCCAATTCGTGGCCACCTACGGGGAACCCGCCGTCACCGAAATGCAATCCATGTTAAATCAAGGCATCCCCCACGGCGAAGGCCTGCTGTGGGACGTGGTGGAGACGGGGCAACCCGTGTTCGTGGAAGACTACGCCAACCACCCCCAGTCCGTCCCCGCATTCCGCCACCCGGGGATCGGCAAGCTGGGAATTTTCCCCATCCCCTGCACCACCGGCCAGATCATCGGAGTCCTGACCCTCGAATCCCGGGATCTCGAAAAAATGCAGGAATATCCCCAACTCGATATGCTCTTCGCCGCCTGCCGCACCCTCGGAACGGCGATCGAACGCGCCCAGGCCCAGGAACGGCTGCGCCAGAGCAACGAAAACTTGGAGCGGGCCTCCCAACTGAAATCGGAGTTTCTTGCCTCCATGTCCCACGAACTCCGCACCCCCCTCAACAGCATTTTGGGCTTCTCCGATCTGCTCAAACGCAAAACCGCCGGGGAACTCAATACGCGCCAGATCAACCAGGTGCAGTTTATCGAAAAAAGCGGCAAGCACCTGTTGCAGCTCATCAACGACATCCTCGACCTCTCCAAAATCGAATCCGGCAAAACCGAGTTGAACCTGGAATCGGTCAACATCCACCAACTGTGCAGCGAGTGCCTGAAAATGATCCAACCCCGGGCCGAAAAAAAATGTCTGGCCCTCTCGTTGGAGTTAGATTATCGCATCACCGAGGTTTTACTCGACGAGCGGCGGGTGCGCCAAATTTTGATCAACCTGCTCTCCAACGCGGTGAAATTCACCCCGGAAGGGGGAAAGGTGCGGTTGAGCGGACAACTGGCCTACGGGGCGCAGATGGAGGGAGATTACCGCCCCGATCGCTCTCCGGTCAACGAGAGCACTCCCTATTTGTGCCTGGAAGTGCTCGACTCCGGCATCGGTATCCCTGAAGATCGCTGGCATCTGCTGTTCCAACCCTTCCAACAGATCGACTCGTCCCTGACGCGCCGCCACGAGGGGACGGGATTGGGGTTGGTGCTCACCAAGCGTCTGGCCGAACTGCACGGGGGGACTGTCTCGTTGCAGACCCGGGTTGACGAGGGGAGCCGGTTCCGGGTGTGGCTGCCGCTGACGGAAATGCGGCAGGAATTGGCAAAAAGCCCCCCTTCCGAGATGGAGACTTATCAAACTGCCGGACCGATGCCCGAGTTGAAAAAGGGAAATACCCCCCGGATGTTGGTGGTGGAGGATCAACCGTTCAATCAGTTGTTGATTTCTGAGATGTTGGAATTGCAGGGGTATCAGGTGGAATTGATCGCCGACGGCCAGACGATGTTAGATTTGATTCATTCCCCCCTGGTGAAAGCCGGGACGTTGCCGGATCTGATTTTGATGGACATTCAACTGCCGGAGATCGACGGGTTTGAACTGATGCGGGAATTGAAGCGGCATCCGGTTTGGAAGGCGGTCCCGGTGGTGGCGGTGACGGCGATGGCGATGCCGGGGGACCGCGATCGCTGTTTGGAGGCCGGGGCGATCGCTTATTTGAGCAAACCGCTGGATGTGGAAACGGCGTTGAAGACGGTGAAAGGCTTGCTCGACGGCGACTGAGGACAGCCGCTCCGGACAATTCTCAGGATCGTTACAATTTCCGTAGGTGAGGATCGGTTCGATCTCAATTTTTCACCGGTCAACAGGGGTATCTGCCGAAAAGATAAAATTAAATAGAGCCGATATCGCGATCGATTTTGCCGTCCGGCAGGTCGTCAAACTTCCCTATTCCCCGAACAGTTACCCCCCCAACCCCATGTCTGAAACACAGTCGCACATTCTCCTGGTCGATGACGAACCGGCCAATTTGGTGTTATTGGAAGAGTTATTAATTTCGGAGGGTTACAGCACCGACCTGGCTGAGTCGGGACTCGAAGCTTTGGAACTCGCCCACAAGTCGCCGCCGGATTTGGTGTTGCTGGATATTATGATGCCGGATATGGACGGGTTTGAAATTTGCGAAAAACTTCGGAAAGATAGCCGGTTGCAGACGATCCCGATCATTTTTTTGACGGCTTTGGATGACGACCAGTCCCGGTTGAAAGGGTTGGAGACAATGGGGGACGATTACATTACCAAACCGTTTAACAGCGAACTGTTGTTGGCGAAAATTACCAATATTTTGAAGCTCAATAAAATGCGATCGCGGACGAATCAGGTGCAGTTGCAGCGGCAGGTTCAAGAACAAAACCGGCGGCAACTGTCCGCGGCTTGGCAGATCAACGAATATCTGTCGGACAAATTTCAACTCTTCGTCCCCCAGCAATTTTTAAAACGCATCGCCCCCGAAGGGGTGGAGTCGATCCAGTTGGGAAATGTGACGGAGGAGGAACTGACGGTTCTGTTTTGCGATATTCGCGGCTTTACGGCGATCGCGGAATCTCAACAGGCGCGAGAAACCTTTGAATGGTTGAATGCATTTTTCAACCAGATGAGCCGCTGTATTTCCACCCACAACGGATTCATCGACAAGTATTTGGGAGACGCGATCATGGCGGTTTTTGATCGCCCAAACGATCACGCGACGGACGCTTTTAATTCGGCTTTGATGATGAAACAGAGTTTGCGGGAATTCAACCGCGATCGCCGCCAATTTAAAATCCAAAAACCGATCCGCATTGGCATCGGCATCGACACCGGCATCGGCATGATCGGCACTCTGGGATCGGAATATCGCATGGATTCTACCGTCATCGGAAATATCGTCAATACCGCCTCCCGTTTGGAGGGACTGACCAAAGTTTACGGATGCCACATCATCGCCAGTAAAGTGGCGGTAGAAACCGCAGAATCCATGACAGATAGACAAGCAAAATCAAACTTTTTTTATACTCGCTGGATTGATCGCGTAACCCCCCGAGGTAAAACCCAACCTTTGGAAATTTACGAACTGCTCGGAAGTCGAAATTATCCCATTTCCGAAACCAAAATTCGCACCCGCCCTTTATTCGATCGCGCCACCCAAGCTTGGAGAAACAGCCGGATTGAAGAAGCGTTAGAATTATTTGAAGCGATCATTGCTAAAAATCCCTCGGATCAAGTAGCCCGATATTACATCCGCCGATGTGGCGAAGCACTGGCGACAACCCCCTCAGATGCCAACAATTAATCATTAATAATTAATAATTGTTAATCGTTTTCAGATTCTTTAATCTTTTTTTTATTAATGCGCGGATCTCCCCCGGTGCGAACGTTGTGGCGAAAAGGGGTCGGTTCAAATGTTTTGACAAACGTTATATTAAAAGAGTGAGGAGTCCGGAGCAAAAAAGAACCGTCGGTTCCGTCGGTTCCCCGTGTAGGAGGCTCACCCCATGTTAGACTTCGGCAGTTGGCAAGCGGACGAATTATATTCGACTGTCAATTCGGATGCCGCGATCGCCCCAGAAAATCACCTCTCGCCACCCATTCCATCCGCACCGTCGGAAGAGACGCCATTGATTTTTCCGCCGGACGACCCCGCCGAGATTGGGTTGCGATCGCCCCAAATTTTCTCCCCGGAACCGACCGTTTCTTCCACCGACGGCGGGGAAACTCTCCCAGACTCCGCCGCCGATCCCCTCACGGGTTCAAATTCCGAAACCGGACGGCAAAGCAGTTTTTATGGGTACGATTCCTTACTCGGCATCGTGGACTTGGGCGATCTGAACGGCACGCAAACCGTCGGCGACTCGGTGGGCTATTTCGACTCGGGAGATATTTACCGTTTCACCCTGGCGACTCCCGCCGATTTCCGCCTGGTTTTGGAGGGGTTGAGTGCGGATGCGGACGTGGAACTGAGCCGGGATTTTAACGCCAACGGTCGGGTCGATTACGGAGAAGCGATCGCGGGTTCTTACCATTGGTTTAATCGCCCGGAATTGATCGAAGCCAACCTCGAACCCGGAACCTATTTTGTCAACGTCTATCCCTACCAAGGAACGACTGCCTACAATCTCACCTTATCCGCGACACCGACATCGAATCACCTTCACGCCGGTTTTAACAGCCGCTACGGATACGGCTTGGTGAATGCCTCCGCCGCCGTTGCCGGTGCGATCGCCTCCCCCGCCCCCTTACAGGAGGTTCCCGATCGCTTCGGGGACAACTGGGGACTCGACACCATCGGCGCCCCGGAAGTCTGGAACGCCGGCTACACCGGAACCGGAGTGGTCGTCGCCGTCATCGATAGTGGCGTGGACTACACCCACCCGGATTTGGCGAACAATATCTGGCACAATTCGGATGAAATTCCCGGTAACGGCATCGACGACGACGCAAACGGGTTTGTTGACGACGCGATCGGCTGGGACTTCGTAGACGGCGATCGCGATCCGATGGATGCGATCGGCCACGGGACCCACATCGCCGGAACCATCGCCGCCGCCGGTGACGGATTCGGAATCACCGGAGTCGCACCCGGCGCCCAAATCATGCCCGTCCGCGTCCTCGACAGCGAGGGCGCCGCCGCACCCAACGAGGTGGCGACGGGAATTTACTACGCCGTCGATAACGGTGCCGACATCATCAATCTCAGCCTGGGGGGAAATTTTCCCTCGCCGCCGGAAGAACGGGCGATCGAATTTGCGGTGGAACGGGGAGTCGCGGTGGTGATGGCCGCCGGTAACAGCTACAGTTCCGCCCCCGCCTATCCCGCCTACTACGCCAAAGACAACGGCATCGCGGTGGGGGCCGTGAATTCCGCCGGAAATTTGGTCAGTTTTTCCAACCGCGCCGGGGAGGTTCCCCTCGACTATGTCGGCGCCCCCGGACAGGCCATTTATTCGACCACGCCAAACAACACCTACAGTTGGTATGACGGAACCTCGATGGCGACACCCCACGTCTCCGGCACGGCGGCATTGATGTTGAGTGCCAATCCCGGTTTGAGTGTCGAACAGGTGGAAAGCATTCTGATCGAAACCGCCAATCCCGATGCGGTGTTGGGGTGAGGGTGCGGGGAAAGTGAAAAGTGAAAAGTGAAAAGTGAAATTTTCCCGACTCCCTATCCCCTATCCCCTTCAAACCAACCAATTTCGCAACTTGGCGGAACCGAAATCGATCGCGGACGTTGCCACGATCAAAATAATCAGAATGGCGCAAACTTTCTGATAGTCGAAGGCTTGGAAACTTTGGTAGAGGGAAACCCCGATGCCGCCTGCGCCGACGATTCCCAAAACGGAGGCGGAACGGACGTTGGATTCAAAGCGGTACAATACAAAAGAAGTCCACAGCGGCATCACCTGGGGCACCACGCCGAACAGGATTTCTTGGATGTTATTCGCCCCCGTGGCGCGGATGCCCTCCACCGGACCCGGATCGATGGATTCGACGGCTTCGGAAAACAGTTTTCCGAGGGCTCCCGCCGTGCTGACACTCAACGCCAGCACCCCGGCAAAGGGACCCAAACCGACGGCGACGACGAAGATGAGGGCGAACACCATTTCGTTGATCGCCCGCATGGCATCCAAGAGGCGCCGCATGGGTTGGACGATCCAGATCGGGCAGATATTTTCCGAGGCAAAAATCGCCAGGGGAACGGCGACGATCGCGGCGATTAACGTCCCCCAAATTCCCATCGAAATGGTGATAATCGTATCTTCTAAGTAAATTCTCCAATCGGAGAAGTCCGGGGGGAAATAACCGGCGATGTAGGTCGCCATGTTGCCGCTGTTTTCCGCCAAGACGGCAACGTTTATCTCGCTTTGGATGAAGGAAAAAATTAAAATCGCGATCGCCATCAGCCCGAAGAAAATGCGGACTCCCGTTACCCGCTTTTCTTCTTTTTCGAGCATCTCTAAAACGGCTGGAGAGGCTTCCAATTGCAGGGATGTTTGGGAGGAATCGAAACGACTTGAAGAACCGTTCATTTTGAGTTAATATAAAATCAGTGTTGGTTGGGCTTCAGCCCCGTTTCGGTGGCCCTAAAGCGCAACAACGGGTTGATATAGCGCTGTGCGAGCCGCGTAGTTACACAGCGGATGGGTGAGAATTGTCAATCCCCCGACTCCCCACTCCCGACTCCCGACTCCCGTTTCTAGACCTTGTAACTACACGATCGCGCACTGCTATAAGTGGTTGGGTTCGGGGGTTCCAATCGTCTTATTGCAGGGCTTCCAATTTCTGCCGAAGTTGCGTCAATTTTTGCTCCCTCGTCGCTGCGTCGATCTTCTCGTCCGACTGGACTTCCAAGATTTCCTTGCCAACTTCCAATTCGCGGATGGGGTTCCAATCCGCATCTCCGGCCGGAACGAAACCAGACCACTCCAACGGACCGAGAATCTGTTCGTCTTGATAATTATAGAAGAAATCCCGAATTTTTTGTTTCATTTCTTCCGGCAAATCCTTGCGGTAGGCGATCGGATCGCTGGGGATTTCTACGGAAGTCCAAATGATTTCGATATTTTTACGGGCTTCCGGAGCGGTTTTTTCCAGACGACTGAGGGATTCGCTGTTGTTGGTTGCCACATCGACCTGATTGTTTGCCACCGCCAAAGCCGTCGCCTCGTGACTTCCCGAAAAGACGAGTTTTTCAAAGGCTTTCTTGGGGTTGACATCATTTTTTGCAAAAACGTAATAACTGGGAACTAAGAAACCGGATGTGGAGTTTGGATCGTTAAATGCGAAAGTCAATTTATCCGCATTTTCTATCACATATAAATCTCCCTTCCCGTCTTTGATTTCGCCGACGATCGGGTTATCCTTATTTGCGATCAGGTGGGCATAGTACCCCTGGGAGCCGTCGAGGGCGACGGTGCGGGCGAAGGCTTCGGCATTAGCCATTTTCGCCGCTCCGATATAGGATTTTCCACCCAGCCAAGCCAGGTGAACTTTCCCGAAGCGCATGGCTTCGATTACCCCGGCGTAGGAGGTGGCGTAGGAGGCTTTGACGGGGATTCCTAGTTCTTCGGACATCGCCGCTACGAAGGGTTCCCAGAGCGGTTTTTGATTGGCTTGGGACTCGGTGGAAATGATGCCAAATTCCAGGGTTTTCAGGTCGGGGTCGAGGGCGGAAACATTGGTCGCTTTGGCGGTTTCCGTGGCTTCTGTCCCGGTTTTACCGTCCGCTGCCGGGGTCGTTGAGGTCGAGTTGGAAGAACAACTCGCCAGCAGTTTTGCACCGGCGGCGGAGAAAACAAATAGAGAAGTTGATTTTAAAAAATTTCGTCTGTCCATAGGATACAGTTGGGATTGAATAAATAAGTGGAAATGGAAAACCGAAAAAGGCTCGTTTGGGGGCGACTTTATTTCAATTCTCCGTGTCCGCTCAGGACGAGTTCTTGGGCCGCCGTGCCGTACAGGCGGTTGAGTTCGGTGTCGTCGAGGGCCGTTGTCGGGCCATCGAACATCACCGCCCCGTCTTTGAGGGCGACCGATCGCACAAAATAGCGGCGCACCATCTGCACTTGGTGCAGGGAGGCGATCACCGTGATGCCGTGGGTGCGGTTGAGGTCGCCGAGTAGCTGCATCACCCGGTGGGCCGACTCCGGGTCGAGGGAAGCGATCGGTTCGTCGGCGAGGATAATTTTGGCACCCTGAACCAAACATCGGGCGATCGCCACCCGCTGCTGTTGACCCCCGGACAGTTGGGAGGCCCGCTGGTAGGCCTGTTCCAAAATCCCCACCCGTTCCAAGGCGGAAAGGGCGGCTTGTTTTTCCGCCGGGGTGAACAGGCGGAGTGCCGAACGGGCCAGGGAAATGCGGGACAAATTCCCCACCCAGACATTTTCAATGGCGGTGAGTCGTTTGACCAAATTGAACTGCTGAAAAATGCAGCCGATCTGACTCCGCAGGTGCCGCACCTTAGAATGGAATCGGCCGTCGGTTTGCAAGGGCATCCCGAAGATTTCCACCCGGCCGCGATCGCCCCGTTCCAAGCCGTTGAGGTGGCGCAACAAGGTGGATTTTCCCGAGCCGGAAGCCCCCACCAACGCCACCATTTCGCCCGATCGCACTGTCACGTCAATCCCCTGAAGGGCGACCTTTCCCTTGAAGCTCTTGGTCAGATCGAGCGTCTCGACCGCCGTGCCGGTATTGATATTCAATGTACCGTTACCCCCACTGTCTGTCATCAATAGTCTGCAAGGTTGAATTTAAGGAATTGTGAGCTTTAGATTATTATCCGGTTAAATTTCTCCGGTGTCATCCGGGGGAATCACCCGGGCGATGACCTGCGATCGCCGCAACTCCTCCGACAAATGATAGACCTGGTGCTCGAACAGCAGCCGGGGCAAGATCGCGGGTAAATCCGCCATCAAATTCCGGGCCACATTTAACGGACATCCGCAGATGCGGACGATCGCATTTGCCCCTTCAAATACCGCTCCCGACGTCAGAGCTTTTTCGATGCGAATTCGCCAGCGGGGGACGGTGAGAAATATCCCCTCCTCCACGGCCCGCAACCCCTCCATCGTCGCCAACACCACCATGCGATCGCCGACCGCCAACTGGATCTCGTCCGGCGGCATCAACCGGGGCGACTGGGAACCCCGCCGGTGCCAAATCGGCACCACGCCGTAACCGTAGGCCACCTCCCCCAACAGCAACTCGTTGAGCGTGTCCCCCGCCTCGATTTCGTACTCCGTCACCAAAACGGTGCGATCGCCCAACCGGAACAAATCCAGGATATTTTCCCCGAACGCCGCCCCCGCAAACGCCTCCGCCGTCACCCCGTAGGCGCAAATGACGTGAGTCCCCGGCAGCAGGTGATTCAAACTGTCGGTGAGACTCTGTTCCTCCGTCCGGATCGCCAAATGGCAGTTGGGATTCGCCGAACGGGCCATCAAGCTGATTTCCAGATTCAACATCTCGTCGTCCGTCACCACCACCACGCTGCGGGCCGCGGCCAGATTCACCCGACTCAGGGTTTCTTTGAGATTGCCCGTGACGATGGGAATAGCCGGCAAAACCGCCGGGTCGAACTGGGGGTTGAACGTGATGCCCACCACCGGCTGTCTGAACTCCTGCAGGAGCCTCACCACCCGCTGTCCGACCCGCCCCAACCCGACAACGATCGCGTGATCGTGGGTGGGAATCGGGGGGCGGCGGCGGGTGAGTTGAAATCGGCTACTCAGCATCGCCTGGGTGAGCAAAGCGTACAACACCCCCACCAACGCCGTCCCCACCAGGGTGAGGAGGAAGGCGAAAAACTGCAGCCACCCGGGGACGGCCGGATCGATTTGAAAATCCCCGAATAATTCGGCGTATTCGCCCAGCAACAGGACGGCGACCCCGTAGAACGCCCCCACCAGGCTGGCATCCGGATAGAAGCGGTAAAATAGGGCGGTTCCCAGGACGAGCAGCGCCGCCACGAAAGCCAGACACACGATCGCCACCGGGCTGACGGACTGCTCCCGGTTTCCCTCCCACAGTTCCACCAACCGAGGGCGCAACTCCCGCCACCGGGGAAACTGAAACCATTTCCACCGCCATCGCCGGGGAGAATCTGGATTGGCGGATTCAAAGTGGGGGCGATCGACCACTTCGATATAGATCACCGTATCGCCCGGTTGCAGTTCGGCTTTCGGTGCCCAGTCGTGCAGGGACTCTTGGGGGCGATCGTCGTCCCGGGTGTGGCGCAAAATCCGCCGGGTGCGGCCGTTGAGTTCCCGCAGTGACGTTCGATAACACCAGCGATCGCCCGGGACGATCTGCCGCCGGACGACTTGCACTCGCAACCCGTCTAACTGGAAAAATCCCAAAATGTCCGTTCCCAGGGCCGCCAATGCGAAGGCCGGGGCGGGGAGTTGGGTGGGTTCAAAGGCGACGAAGTTGCCCAGATGTTCGCCCAACAACTGATTGAAATTTTCTTTCGCAGAGCGCACCACCAACCGGGCGCGGGGATTGATTTTGCGGATCGCCAGGGCGGTTTCGGCGTTCATCCGTTCCTGACTCGTCACGATCAGCACCGCCCGACATTGGCGGATGTCCGCCCGTTCCAAAACCGACCCTTGGCGGGCGTCGCCGACGATCAACCGGTCCAACAATTCCGGCAGGCGGGGGATTTCCCAGTGTTCGGGTTCGGCGAGGTTGATGCCGTTGACCCGGACTCCAAATTCTTTCAGGGCGACCACGCAATGTTGGCCGAGGCTGCCTAAACCGCAGACTAAAAAGCGATCCCGTGGATTGGAATTCACCGTTTCGACTGGCTCACACCCCCTCGTCCACTTGCAGGGTCCGACAGGAAATCCGGCGCATTTCGATCGCTTCGGATGAGACGGCATAGAAGATTTTGAGATGGGATTCCCCTGTTGCCTCGAATAGGAAAATTTGGCCGGGAAATACGATCCGCTCGAATGGGTCACATCCGGGATCGTCCATCCGCAAAATCTCAATTGTGGATGTCCGGTTCTGATAGCTGCACAGCACTTGGGTCGGGCTGCTGATTTTGGGGCGATCGCTCGAGATCATGGTGGAAGTTATCTGGTTTTTTTATAAGAGTGGAAATGGCCGAGAATTTGGGTCTGGGGTGCGGGAAAAAATCGATAATTATCTATTATCGGTTATCGACGACCGATTCATTTTCTCCACACCCGGCCTCCCAGCCTCATCCTCGGGTCGGGAGCCCCAAGATAGGAGCCCGATCCTGTTTCCATCAAAACACAAGGACTTGACATTGACAGTTAAAATCTGGTTAAATGTTAGCTTTGTGTTGAATATGGCGAAGGAAAGGTGAAGGTTTGGGGCGATCGCGGGCGATATCAGATGGGAAAGGCTTTTCACGGCTTCGAGGTTCCCGGTGCCGGGGTCGGCGATTACCGCCAGAGGTTAACAACTGGCGATCGAGTTGACCAGTGAATATCCCGGTGGTCTCCAGGGGTGGGCCGGAGGACTCAGTATTTTTCTCAAAATTGATAAAGTTTTGTAAAATCAGTTTTTGTGAATTGCTATAGTTAAGCTTGTCCTAACACCATTCTCTATTTTAGAGAGCAACCATGACAATTGAAACACAACTGAAACCCAATACATTGGGAAATTGGGCTGCTTTAGGTATTCAAAAATATCTGAACAAAGTCCTCAGCCACGAAGCCGCAGTTTTGAAAGACGAAGATCCCGAAGAATTGCACCAAATGCGGGTGGGAATGCGGCGGCTGCGGTCGGCTGCGACTGGGTTCGCCCCGGTGTTGAATTTGCCGAAAGCGGCGGGCGATCGCCCGATCGGAAAAATTGCTCGCCGCCTGGGAGAATTGCGGGATTTGGACGTGCTTTTGGAAGCGTTGAATACCCACTATTACCCCCAGCTTCCCGAACCGGAAAAAAAAGCCCTGGATGTGGTTTTATTGCAGTTAGTCAAACGCCGCCACAAGGCTTTTAAACTGGTGCGATCGACCCTGGAAGGTAAGAAGTATCAGCAGATGAAACAACAGTTGCAGCAGTGGATCGACTTTCCGCAATATACGGCGATCGAAAAACTGCCCGTCGAAGAAGTGTTGCCAGACCTGCTTCTCCCCCAAGTCAGCAAGCTGTTTTTGCACCCGGGTTGGCTGTTCGGTGTCGAACACCTCTCCGATGAAACTGAGGCGGTGGAAAACAATTCGGACGGCAATCAACCCACTCAAACCCTGTCCAAGAAAAAAGTCGAAAAACTGTTGACGGCCCACGGAGAAGTCTTGCACAGTTTGCGGAAACAGACCAAACGAGTCCGGTATTTGATGAATCTGTTCACTGATTTTTACGGCCCCACTTACGACGCCTATCTCCAGGACATGAAAGATATTCAAGAATGTTTGGGCGACATTCAAGATAGCATGGTTTTGGAAGCCGTTTTGGTGGATATTTTGGGCGACGATATCAAAAAGAACCTGCCCAAACTTGCGAATCATCTCGCCCGCAGTCGCTATCAGGCGTGGTGCAGATGGGCCCAGTTCCAGCGCCGGTATCTCAACCTCGTGATTCGCAAAGGTTTTCACTCCGCCCTGCTGCATCCCGAAGTGGAATCGAGCTAAGTTAAACGGCGCTTGAGTCGGGGCGGGATGATAGGACTTTCCTGCCCCCGCGTGTCACGCCATACTTTCCGGTCGATTTTGAGATGTCTCCCCTCGACGTTTGGGACATTGCTATTGTAGAAAGGGAAGAGGGAATAAAGAATATGTTTTTCCCACATCCCACACTCCACACCCCACCGCCGTTCGGAATCTGTCTGGTAAATAACCGGATTTGATAGTAAGATCGGATGGCAGGGTGCCATTGTCATCTCGAAGAGCCGGATTTTTATCATCTGCCCGCCCGATCGCGCCGACAGCCACTCGAACCGGAATCCTCCAGACGGCGACATCAATCCGATTCCGATCGGTTTGATCGCCCCGTCTCAAGATTGGGGAGTCGCTTTCGCGGACGATACCCATCGCGTGCCTGAAAGTTTAATTTTAATGTTGAAAACTCACCCCTTCGAGGGGGGAAGAATCCTTGGCGGCTGTTGCGGAGCCATTCCAACTGTTCAGGGTGTTGAATGTAGTCCGGGACTTCGGAACTAAGCTTTCATGCAAGTTTGAACTATTTTTCCCATCTGAAACCTATGGAAATCAACCGACAACAGGTAGAACAAGAAATCCTCAACGATTCTTCTGTTGATGATGTCTATGTGGCGATTCGCACGCCCGAAAATTCCGCTCCGGAACTGATTGCCTATATTGTCACATCCGGACGATTCGACCCCGAGAAATGGCACGTTTCCCTACAGCAGACGCTGCCCGGACACCGGTTGCCCGAAACCTACCTTCCCGTCGCCTCCATCCCTCTGACTCCCCAGGGTAAAGTTGACGAACGGGCTTTATTTGACGTGCCGGTTCTCGACCCCCATTCGGTTCGCCGGTGGGAAGAAACATTGCAGTCTGTTTCCGGCATCCGACAAGTTGCCGGGACGGTCGAAGAATGTCGGGAGAAAATTCCTCCCATTCATTTATCGGAATTATTAGATGGGTGGGAATTGAACTCGACATCCGCCCATTTACAAGGGACTCAAAAGCCGGTCGCCACCGCCCAAACTGACTCCGATGCGGAAGAGAAATCCCCATCCGTCGCCCGGGGTGAAGCCCTGCCGGTCGAGCCGGACGACCCCAAAAACCTCGGCGAAATTTTGCGGCGGACGGCCGCGCGATCGCCCCACGGGATCACCTACATTCGCGAAGATGGGTCGGAAACCAACCAATCCTATCCCGAATTGTTGGAGGCGGCGGGGCGGATTTTGGCGGGATTGAGACAACTCGGCTTAAAAGCCGGAGACAAAGCGATTTTTCAGTTCGACGACAACTCGGATTACATCCCGGCATTTTGGGGGTGCATTTTGGGGGGAATTGTCCCCGTCCCCATCGCCACCGCCGCCATCTACGAACCATCCAACGGCACCGTAAAAAAAATTTGTAATACTTGGAATCTCCTCGACAAACCCATCGTCCTGAGCAACGAAAGTTTGGCATCTAAACTGCGGGGAATGGCGGAACAGTTGAACCTGGAGGACTTTCAAATTGTCCGAATTGAATCCTTGGCAACCTGCCCGGGCGATCGCGACTATCACGACAGCCGACCCGAAGATTTGGCCGTCTTGCTCTTTACCTCCGGCAGTACGGGAGTCCCCAAAGGGGTGATGCTGACCCATCAAAACATCATCAGCAATATCGCCGCGAGTTCCAAAATCAATGATTTTACCCCGGATGATATCTCCCTCAACTGGCTGCACCTCGACCACGTGGGCAGTTTAGTCCGCTGTTCCATTCGGGATATTTACGTCGGTTCCCGACAAGTTCACGCCCCGAGTTCTTTGGTATTGGAAAATCCTCTGACGTGGTTGGATTGGATCGAAAAGTACCGGGTGACATTTGCTTGGGGACCCAACTTTTTTATGGGTTTGATCTGCGATCGCGCCGAGCAAATTCGATCCGGACGCTGGGATTTATCATCCCTCAAATCCATGCTGAGTGTGGCGGAAGCGATCGTCCCCAAAACCGCCCAGAAATTTGCCAAATTACTCGCCCCCCACGGGTTTTCCGACTCCCTCATGCACGCCGCCTGGGGAATGTCGGAAACCGGCGCCGCAGTCACCTTTTCGCACCGGTATTTACTGGCATTGTCCGCCGAGGATGCCCCCTACGTCGAAGTCGGAAAGCCGACCCCCGGATTTCAAATGCGGATCGTCGATCGCCAAGATCGGATCGTCCCGGAAGGGACGGTGGGACGCCTGCAAATTCGGGGTGCGATGGTGATCGCGAACTACTACCAAAATGCCGAACTCAACCGAGAGGCTTTTACGGAAGAGGGTTGGTTCAAAACCGGAGATTTGGGCTATCTCCGCCGGGGATGTCTCACGATTACAGGTCGGGAAAAAGATCTGATCATTATCAACGGTTTGAACCACTACAGTTATGAAATTGAAGCATTGGTCGAAGAAATTGCAGGGGTCGCGGTGTCCTACACGGCCGCCTGTGCCATTCGCGAGGCGGACGCGAACACGGACGAGCTGCTGATCTTTTTCAACCCCTCCACCTCCGAAGAAGGGCAGGTCGTCCGCATTTTCAAAGAAATCCGCAGCCATCTGGTCCGGGAATTGGGAATCGGCCCATCCTACCTGATCCCCGTGGAAAAAGAAGAAATTCCCAAAACCTCGATCGGGAAAATTCAGCGCCTGCAACTCAAACGACAATTTGAGGCGGGAGAATTCGCGGAACGGGTCAAACGGGTTGACATTTTGTTGGAAAATGAAAACACGATCCCGAACTGGTTTTATCGCCCGGTCTGGGTTCAAAAAGAAGCGGCCACCCGCGCCGATAACTTGCCGGGGGGAATCGCCCTGGTTTTCTGCGATCGCGCGGGTTTGGGGGCGGCGTTGTGTTCCGAATTTGAGGAACGCAAACATCCTTATATTGCCGTCTACGCCGGGGAAAGCTTTCAAAAAATTGATGAAAAAACGTATCGCATCAACCCGGAAGACCCCGGACACTACCGCCGACTGTTCGAGTCCGCCATCGCCAAAAATGCCGCCATTTCTCATCTCCTGCATTTGTGGACTTACGATCGCCGAACCGAAACGGACTTGACGCCGGAAGCGATCGCGGCCGCCCAAAATCTCGGCCTTTACAGCCTGCTATTTTTGGTTCAAGCCCTCGAAAAGAACGATGCCGACCGAACTTCAGTTCGACTGACCGTCATCTCCCGCCGCGGTCAAGCCACCTCTCCGAGCGACGAAATAGAAGTCGAAAAAACGCCAATTTTGGGCGCGATCGAAACCATCCCCCAAGAACTGCCGTGGCTGGATTGCCGTCACCTAGATTTGGAGGGCGAAGAGATAGCCGCCCAAGTCCGACAGGTTTGGACGGAACTGCACGTCGTCCGGCGGGAACGAGAGGTCGCCCATCGCGGCGGAAAGCGCCTGATCCCCCGCCTCAAAAGGGTGGAGATGCGCCCGGATTCTCGACGGGGAACCCCCTTTAAAAACGGAGGAATGTACCTGTTGAGCGGCGGTTTGGGGGAAATTGGCGTCGAGATTGCCAAACAGTTGCTCAACCGCCACGAGGCGCGATTGTTGTTGGTCGGACGGACGAAACTTCCCCCCCGCGAAACCTGGGCGGATGAATTGAAAAAAGACGGCAAACTCTCGCGCCAGATCCGCGCTTATTTGGAATTGGAAGAACTCCCCGGTGTCGCGCATTACGAGGCGGTCGATATCTGCGATTTCGCCCGATTAAAACAAGTCGTCGATCGCCTGTCCTCGCGGTGGGAAACTCGCCTCGACGGCATCATTCACCTGGCCCGAGTCACCCGGGAAGAATTGTGGGGGAATGAAACGCGGGAAGGTCTGGCGAAAATGCTCGCGCCAAAAGTGTGGGGGACCTCGGCATTGCATCAGTTGATAGAAAACAATCCGGATGCAATCTTTGTCAATTTTTCTTCCGTTTCCAGTATTTTTGGAACGTATCGGATGGGGGGGTATGCCGCGGCAAACCGATTTTTAGACGGATTTACCCACTATCAACGCCATCAAAAATCCTTGCGAAGTTACTGTTTTGCCTGGAGTATTTGGGAAGAAGTGGGGGCCGATCGCACCTATCAGATGCGCGATCTTTCCCGCGCCCGAGGCTACCAGACCTTGCGATCGCGCCAGGGTTTGCATTCCCTGTTCGGGGGATTGTCCCACGATTGCGATTACCTGATCGTCGGTTTGGATGGAAGCAATCCCTACATCCGCCACCGCCGGGAACGGACTCCCATCGCCACGCAAAAACTTGCCCTTTATTTTACCACAAAAGGCGGCGCGATCCCCCGGGATACCCTGGAAAATATCGCCGTCCGCGATCGCTTCGGAACGCCGATCCCCTGCCAATTCTATCGACTTGAAGAACTGCCGTTGACGGCGGCGGGCGACATCGATCGCGAAGCGTTGGAACGTCGCCAGACCGAGGGCGATCGGGTCTATCCCTCGACGGAAACCGAACGCCAAATTGCCCGGATTTGGGAGTCGATTTTGGGGGTGAGCCGGATCGCCATTCACGACAACTTCTTCGAGTTGGGCGGAACCTCTATTTTGGCCACCCAAATGATTTCGCGGATGCGTCAAGAATTGGCGATCGACCTGACCCTGCGACAGCTATTTGAATCGCCGACCGTCGCCGATTTGGTGGCACAAATTCAGACACAAATCACCCGGACGGCCCGAGCGATCGAGGCGACCGACCGCCCCGATACCATCCCCCTTTCATTCACCCAACAACGTCTCTGGTTTTTGGCTCAACTGGAACCGGAGAGTACGGCCTATCACCTTTCGGCCGTTTATCGCCTCCGAGGTTCCCTCAACCAAACCGCCTTAGAAAAAAGTTTCAACCACATCGTCGCACGCCACGAAACCCTGCGGACGGCGTTGATTTCCCGGGGGGGACAGCCGGTGCAGGTCATCTCCCCAAATCTCACCCTTCCCCTGGAGACGGTCGATCTCCGAGACCAGTCCGAAACCGAACAGAAAATCAAAATTGAGGCGGCCCTCGCCCGAACCTGCGAAACCCCTTTCAACTTCGATCGCCCCCCCCTGATGGGAACCACTCTGGTGCGTTTGAGTCCGTCGGAACACATTTTAATCGTGGCAATTCATCATATTATTTCCGACGGCTGGTCGATGGGAATTTTGATGGGAGAATTGGGGCAACTTTACGCCCACCACGATCGCGGAGAACCCCTTTCCCTCCCGGAACTCTCCGTTCAGTACGCCGATTTTGCCCTGTGGCAGCGGCGGGCGGTCGAGGGGGAAATAGCCGCTTCCCAACTCGCCTATTGGCAGGAAAAACTCGGCGGAAACCTCCCCGTTTTGGAATTGCCGACGGATTACCCCCGCCCCCCCGTGCAGACATTTTCCGGGAAAAAAGAAACGCGATCGCTCTCGCCCTCGTCGAGTCGGGCCCTGAAAACCTTCAGCCAACAGCAGGGAGTGACCCCGTTCATGACTTTGTTGGCGACCTTTCAACTGCTGTTATCCCGGCACGCCGGACAAGAGGATTTGGTGGTGGGAACTCCCATCGCCGGACGCAATCAAGTGGAAGTCGAACCCCTGATCGGCTTTTTTGTCAATACCCTCGTTTTGCGAAATCAATTGTCGGGCAATTCCCGCTTCAAAGACCTCTTGAATCAAATTCGATCCGCCACCTTGGACGCTTACGCCAATCAGGACGTGCCCTTTGAAAAACTGGTGGAAGTGTTGCATCCGGATCGGGATTTGAGTTACAGCCCCATTTTTCAGGTGTGGTTTAATTCGATCAATTTGGGCGATCGCAACCTGAAGCTTCCCGGCTTGGAGGTCGAACCGCTGACCGTCCCCGAAACCCATTCTCTATTCGACTTGAATTTTTACATCCGAGAACAGCCGGACCGTTTGAAATTGGAACTGGTTTACAACGCCGATTTGTTCGGCCGGGAGCGGATGTATCGGATGTTGGAAGCCTTCGAGTATTTGCTGGGGCAGGTGCTGGAAACCCCCGAATTGAAGGTCGATGAATTTTCCCTGCTCCCCCCTTCGGCCCGCCCCCTTCTGCCCGATCCGACCCGGCCTCCGACCGCCGCCTGGGAAGGTCCGCTGTCAACTCAGTTTTCCCAAATGGCCCGACAAATTCCCCAAAAGATAGCCGTGGCCGATGCGGAAGGAAGCTGGACCTATCAAGCGTTGGAAACCCGCAGCAATCAACTGGCCCGCGCCTTAGTTGAAGCGGGCGTCAGTCGCGAAGATATTGTCGCGATTTATGCCGACCGCGCCGCGTCCTTGGTGGCGGCAATTTTGGGGGTCTTCAAAGCCAATGCCGCCTTTTTGATTCTCGACCCCACTTATCCCGGCGATCGCCTCGTCACCTGCCTGCATCTGGCAAATCCGAAGGCGTTGATCCGACTCCCGTCCGCCCCCGATTTCCCCCCGCAACTGGCCGAGGCGACCGCCAATTTTCCCGCTTTATCTCATCTGATTTTCGATGAAAAATCGCTGGCCAATTATCCCGGCGATCCCCCCGATATCGAATCCGAACCCGATGACTTGGCTTACATCGCCTTCACCTCCGGTTCCACCGGCGTACCCAAGGGAATTCTCGGCACCCACCGCCCCCTCGCCCACTTCATCCGCTGGCACGTCCGACAGTTCCAATTGACCGCCGAAGACCGCTTCAGCTTGCTGTCCGGACTCGCCCACGACCCGCTGTTGCGGGATATTTTCACCCCCCTGACGGTGGGGGGAACGCTGGAAATTCCCAAAGCCGACGACATCTATTCACCCGACATCCTGTCGGAGTGGATGCGAAGCCGCCAAATTGGCGTCGCCCACCTGACGCCGGCCCTGAGTCAATTGCTGGCAGAAATGGGCGATCGCGCCCGACTCCCCGACCTGCGATATCTGTTTTTCGGAGGCGAAAAACTGAAAAGTCGGGATATCGAAAAAGTCCGAAAATTGGCGCCGTCGGCGACCTGCGTCAACTTTTACGGCGCCACGGAAACCCCCCAAGCCATGAGTTATTTCGTCATTCCCGAGACGGGCAAAGGTGGCAACATCCCCGTCGGCCGGGGGATCGACGGCGTGCAACTGTTGGTTTTGAACGGTCGCGGACGACTCGCCGGCATCGGCGAAATCGGAGAAATTTGCATCCGCACCCCCTATTTGGCGAAAGGATATTTGAACGATGAAACCCTGACTCGGGAACGATTTATCGAAAATCCCTTCACCCAAATTCCGGGCGATCGCCTCTACAAAACGGGAGATTTGGGATACTACCAACCCGACGGCAACGTCGAATTTTTCGGGCGCAAAGATCGCCAGGTTAAAATTCGGGGATTCCGGGTCGAAATGGGAGAAATTGAAGCCGCACTCTCTCAATATCCCCACATAGACGGGGTGGCGGTCACCTGTCGCGAATCGGAGGCGGGCGACCCCACCCTGACCGCCTACCTCGCGTCCAATTCCGCGCCCCCCGACCCCGACCGACTGCGCCAGTTTTTAAAAGGAAAACTGCCCAATTACATGATTCCCGCCACCTTCGTGAACTTGGACGCACTGCCGCTCACGCCGAATCAAAAAATTGACTATCGCGCCTTGCCGATTCCCGACTCTGTGGCGATCGCGCCCACCTCCGACTCCCTCGAACCCCGGGATGAATTGGAATTGAAACTCACGGAAATTTGGCGGCAAGTTTTGAACAATCCGGCGGTCGGCATCCGGGATAACTTTTTCGATGTCGGGGGGCATTCGTTACTCAGCGTCAAATTATTCTCCGACATTCAGGCCGCCTTCAACAAAACCCTCCCCCTGGCGACGCTGTTCCACGCGCCCACCATCGAGCGGCTGGCCGACATCCTCCGCCAGCGGGGGTGGACTCCGACTTGGAAAGCTTTGGTTCCGATTCAGCCCCGAGGTTCAAAACCGCCGATTTTTGCCGTCCACCCGCTGAAAGGTGGGGTATTTTACTACCGAGATTTGGCGCGAAATTTGGGGACCGATTATCCGTTCTACGGACTCGCCGCCCAGTTCGACCAAGAGGGGCAAATACTGCGCCGAAAAATTGAAGAGATCGCCGCTTTCTACGTTCAAGAAATCCGACAGATCCGACCGGAAGGCCCCTATTTTCTGGCGGGGATGTCCTTCGGCGGCCGGGTCGCCTTTGAAATAGCCCAACAACTGACGGCCGCCGGATGTCAAGTCGGTTTGCTGATCATGTTCGATACCACGGCTCCCGGCGCCATCAAATATTTGCCCCCCCAACATCGCATATCCGGCCACTTGCAACGCCTGTTGCGGCGGGGTCCGGGCTACCTGTGGGAGCGGGTGAAATATCGGCTCGGGTGGTTGCGGCGACAACGGCGGTCGCGTCAGGTCACGGCGGAGTTGACCCGACAGCGGAATCTGTCCATCGCCGATCAAAATTTGGCGATCGAAGCGGCCAATTTAGAGGCGATGAAAGCTCACGTCCCCCGACCTTACGCCGGTCAAATTACCCTGTTCCGGGCGGCGGACCGCCAAGCCGGCTTGGGTCGCACCATCGACCCCCAACTGGGATGGGAGGAATTGGCTCTCGGGGGAGTGGATATCATCGAGGTTCCCGGCCACCATCTGAGCATCTTAACCGAACCCAACGTGAAGATTTTGGCCGAGAAATTGCGCGATCGCATCGATCGCAGTTTGGAATCTTGACCGAGTTCGCGCGGTCCGCCGGGACTTGAAAATCCGGCGGACTGACAACTCTCAACCTAGCTGCGAAGCTGAACCGGCATCACCAGATAGGTCATCTTCAACCCCCCCAAAGGATTGAGAATCACCGGCGCCGTCGCCGCATTCAACTGTATCTGAATTTCTGAGCTGTTGAACACCTTCAACCCCTCCATCAAATACTTCACGTTGAAGGCGAGTTGCTTGGGTTCGTCGCCGGAAATTTGGGCCGGCATCGACTCCAGGGCATTTCCCACGTCCGCCGCCTCCACGGAAAGGGAAATCTCTTGATTCACCCCGTCGATCGCGCACTTGATGATATCATTTTTTTGACTTGCCAAAACCGCGATCCGTTCCAGGGCCCCCAAAAACGTGCGGCGTTCCACGTTCACCTGACTCAAAAACTGATTCGGAATCAACTGTTCGTAGGCGGGATAGGCTCCCTCCAACTTCCGCGACGTCAGGCGGCGATAGGTGTCCGAACTCTTGTCGCGATCGCCCAATTCAAACACGACTTGGGTTTCGTCGAACCGCAGCGTCACCCCCGGTGCCGGGGCGTCTTCCTCCGAGGAATGACCCGCGTGCCGCATCCCGATCATCCGCTCCACCTCCCGCAGGGCGCGGGCCGGAACCGTCACTTCAAACTCTTCGAGATCCGCGGCTTCCCCGTCCCGGACATTTTCCGTCTGCACCACCGCCAACCGGTGTCCGTCCGTGGAGGCAAACGCCAAATTGTCCGCCCCCACCTTCAGATTCACCCCCGTGAGCACCTGCTTGGTTTCGTCCGGGCTGGTGGCGAACAGGGTCCCCCGCAGGCCCTCCATCAGCGCCTCCGCCGACAGTTGGATCGTGTCTCCCTCCTCCACGAAGGGCAAATCCGGGTATTCCTCCGCCCCCATGCCCCGCACCTGGTAGCGGCCCGAACTCGAGGTCAGGGTGGCGATCGCTTCCCCCGCCTCGTCATCCACCTCGATTTCCCCTCCTGGCAACCGGGAGACGATATCGTTAAGCAGTTTCGCCGGCAGGGTGAGGGTCCCCTCCTCCTCCACCTGGGCCGGAAAACTGGTGTGAATTCCCAAACTCAGGTCGAAGGCCGTCAGACTCAACCGCTGGTTTTCCTTGTCGGCACCGACCCAAATATTCGACAAAATCGGATGGGTCGGACGGGAGGGAATGGCTCTCGAAACCCAAGATAAATTAGAACTTAACTGTTGCTGTTCTACAATTAAACGCATCGTGTCGATTTCCTATTCAGATTCCATATGTTGGGAATTTCCACCGCGCCGACGGGCGGCGGACGGTCTTTCCGGCCAATCCCCCCAGCCCGGGTGAGGGTGTAGGGTGTAGGGTGTGGGGTGTAGGGAACTGAAACCGCTTTTCTGTCAGGGTTTCAAGATTTCTTCCCCGATCCCAACTCTCAATACACTCGCTTCCCATTGCGATATCTCACCATCGGGCGGGCTCGAACATTATATAGCAGTTGGCACTCGGCGATCGGGAATCTGCCATTCGGAGCCGTCGGATTCGTCAGCCGATTCTGGCTCGATGCCTGTAGGTCAGACCCACACCCGCAAAAACGATCGCGAGTCCGAGTATGTCGCTCCCTTGAAGCGTGTCGCCAAAAGCAACCCAGGCCAGCAACATTGTGACTGGAGGACCCAGGTAGAACAGGCTGGCCACGCGGGTGGCGTCGATCCGGGCGATGAGTTGCCACATCATGCCGTATGCCCCCAGAGATACGGCCAGGACCAGCCACAACAGCGCTCCGATCAACTCGCCGTTCCACTCTGTGGCCAGACCCTCCAGCCAGATCGCCGGCAAGGTGACGGCTAACGCAGTCCCGAACCCTTGAAAAAACAGATCCAAGTCTGCGGGAAGCGACAGGTTTTCATGGGATAATTTGGCTCGCCGTTGCAAGAGACTGGCGATCGTCATCGCCATCACCGAAAGAAGCGGAATCAGATAGGCGAAGACCGATTCAAAGTCATCGAATTCGATGCGGTTTAACAGCACGACGCAGACTCCCGCAAAGCCCACGACCAAGCCGACCCATCGATGCGGTGGAGTCCGCTCGCCCGTCATCCATCCGGAAAGCGCGCCGGTGGCCAGGGGTTGCAGCGCGACCACCAGAGCGACGATGCCCGCCGGCACGCCTCGGTTCAAAGCGATCGTCGCGCAGGACAGCCAGACGCCGTGCGAAAGAATCCCGACCAGCATGGCATGACGGACGGCACCCGTGCCGGGTAAACGCAGTCGGCGGGTACGGCTGAGTGACACAGCCAGAATGAGAGTGAGTGTCCAGTATCGCCAAAACATCAAAGTAAAGGTCGGCGCATGGGGTAGGGCGTACTCCGCCCCGATAAAGCCCGAATTCCAGAGAAGAACGAAGGCGAAAGCGAGGGATGCCGTCGATCGAATCATAGTAAGCATCCGGTTTCCTCTGCTTGATTGCTAAATGTCGAGAACCATGGGCGCCAATGAATGCAAGCGGATCTGAGTCGGAGTTGCGAGGATTTTATCATTTCCGAACCGTTATGGCGTTTGCCGTACCCGCTTTGTCCGCCATTTGCGATCGCACTCGCCGGGCGCTCTTTTCCCGTCTTCCGGCTGTGGAAACTGTGGAAATTATTTCTCAATTTGAGCAGTATCAGCCGTTTCGCAGACTTCACTTCTGTGGAAAACCTGTGGAAAATCATCCGGATCGGAGCCGATTCCGGGGCAAGAAACCCGCCGTCAATGGTCGAGTTGAGCATCAATTGCACGGTTATCCACAACCTTTTCCACAGGCTGCCCGGTCACGATCGATTGCTCAAATTAATGCGATCGCTCAACCGCCGCAAAATTTGATTCAACTCCGGATCGCGATCGCGACGTTTGGTAATCTTTTCGCAGCCGTACATCACCGTCGTATGGTCTTTCCCGCCGAACAGTTCCCCAATTTTCGGCAAGCTCAGATCCGTATGCTGCCGCATCAAATACATCCCCACCTGCCGCGCCAAACTGATCTCCCGGCGTCGGGAACTCCCCTTCAAATCCTCCACCGAAACCTTGAACGTCTCCGCCACCGCCTGAATCACCGCCTCCGGCGAAGACTCTTCCACCCGTTCCGTCGGCGTCAAAACCGGGGCGATATTCTCCACCGTCATCGGCAAACCCGAGATCGAAATGTAAGCCACCGCCCGGATTAACGCCCCCTCCAGTTCCCGAATATTCGAGGTGTAGTTGGCGGCGATATACTCGATCGCCTCCCGGGGCAGACGCACGTTTTCATACTCCGCCTTTTTCTGCAAAATCGCCATCCGGGTTTCCAAATCCGGCGGCTGGATGTCGGCCACCAACCCCATCGAAAACCGCGAACACAGCCGCTCTTGCAGCCCCGGAATTTTCGTCGGCGGGCGATCGGATGCCAGCACGATCTGTTTCCCCGCTTCGTGCAGGGTATTGAAGGTGTGGAAAAATTCCTCCTGGGTGTACTCCTTCCCCTCGATAAATTGGATGTCGTCCACCAACAGCACGTCCGCCGCCCGGTAGTGGTCCCGAAAACTCTGCATACTGTCCCGGCGGATCGCCCCGATCAGGTCGTTGGTAAACTTCTCCGTCGAAACGTAAAACACCCGCGAATAGGGGTTGATTTCCAAGCGGTAGTGGCCGATCGCCTGCATCAAATGGGTTTTGCCCAACCCCACCCCCCCGCACAGGAACAGCGGGTTAAATTCCCGCCCCGGCGACTCCGCCACCGCCAAAGCCGCCGCGTGGGCCAGACGGCTGTTCGCCCCCACCACGAACCGGGAAAATACATATTTAGAGTTGAGATTGGCCGGTTTCGGATCGGGATGGGGACCCTCTGCGCCGTTACTGTTTCCGGGAGACGGCCAGATCGGGTGAGAATCGTCGGCCTTCGCCAATTCCCCCGTCCCCGTGGTGATGTAGATGTCCACGGAGTCGCCCAAAATTTCTTGCACCGCGTCCGCGATCAGATCCCGGTAATATTTTTGCAGCCAATTGCAGGCGAAAGGGTTCGGCGTGCGGATCACCAGACAATTATCTTCGAGGCGTTCCGCATTCGCGGTCTTGATCCAGGTGTCGAACGTCGGTTCGCCAAGTTGGACTTGGAGACGTTCGAGCACTCGATTCCACAGATGTTCGAGGGGAATGTCCACGGCTGACTTCTCGGGCTAGGGGTTGCTGGGCAGGGGGGAATTATAGCGCTGCGCGCGGGTGTAGGGTGTAGGGTGTAGGGTGTAGGGAATAGAAACCGCATCCCCCCCAGCCCCC
>NZ_JAYFER010000443.1:0-431 GCF_055795065.1 Lyngbya sp. CCY1209 | reverse complement strand
ACCACGACGGAAGACGGGGGGACGGCAGAATTTACGGTGGTTCTCAATACCCAGCCGACAGCCGATGTTGCGATCGCTCTGAGCAGTTCGGACCCATCCGAGGGGACGGTTTCCACCGAATTGTTGACTTTCACAGCCGAGAACTGGAATACCCCCCAAACCGTCACCGTGACGGGTGTGGCCGATGACGTGGTAGACGGGGACCAGGCCTACACAGTCGCACTAGCCGCCGCCACCAGCGACGATGCCAACTACAACGGCATCGAGGTCGCCGATGTCGCGGTGACAAACCAGGATGTGGTGCCCGGGAGCGTGACGGTGACGCCGACAGAAGGGTTGACCACGACGGAAGCCGGGGGCACGGACACATTTACCGTTGTCCTCGATCGCCAACCGACGGCCGATGTGACCATCCCGATCGCCAGTTCCGA
>NZ_JAYFER010000442.1:0-14307 GCF_055795065.1 Lyngbya sp. CCY1209 | reverse complement strand
AAACTTCCATGTGTCTTGGCGATTTCTAGCCCCTACACCCTACACCCTACACCCTACACCCGCGCGCAGCGCTATAGGGGGATCGTCCGGATTTGACGCGATCGAAAACCGCTATCTGATTACTGAATGCGCTTATCGGTTCCAAGCGTGATAAAATTGTTCCAGGGGAAGTTGCCGGGCACAGTGCCACAGCAGTTTGTAAATTTCCAGGGCATCGGCAGATCGATCGCCCCCTTCTACCTCAATTCCATATGGTTTTAATGCGGTGACAACTTCGGGGAGTTGATCGTCCGTCAAAATATCTTTGAGTTTGGAAACGATGCGTTTGGCGACTCCCGATCGCCTGTCTTTTAAACTCCGCAACACGATGGCGATCGCGTCGGGATGATCGGGTTTTAGCTGTAGTAATGATATCGCATATTTTGTCAATTTTGTCAAGTCCTGGGTTTCGGAAATTCGTCGTTCTAAGGCAGCCATCGCCCGCCGTTGATTTTCGGGATTTTCCGTCGGTTGTTTTCGGGATTTTTGGAGAGACGATTTGACGGCTATTTTCTGTTTCGATAGGGGATGTTCCGGGGCGATTTTTTGCAAGTCTTCCATCGCCCGATCGCCCGGTGTCGAACCGGATTTGATGAGGCGGACTAAAGTGGCGATCGCGACTTCATTATTCGGATCGATTTTGCCGAGGCGGTAGGCAATTTTTCGGCGGACGCGATCGCGATTCGTGGTGGAAATCATCTCGGTTAAAGTGGCGATCGCTTGCGGGTGGCGGGGACTCACCACACCCAAGCTGTGGGCGACTTCCAACCGGATGGAATCGTTGGGGGCGGTTTTCAACAATTCCAATAAAGTCGCGATCGCTTTGTGATTTCCCGGATCGAAATTTTTGCCCAAACTGCGGGCGATTTGCCAGCGAATGGAAGGATTTGGTAGATGATCTAATAACTGTTCCAAACCGGCGATCGCACTGTCGCGATCGGTTCTGAATACAGCCAATTTTGCCTCCTCCAATATCGGGGAAGGATAGGTTTTCCACTGCTGGGATTCTCGGCAATATTCGCCGCATCGCCATTTGAGTAATTGGCTGATGATGTCATCCCGGCGACTGCATTCGGGAAACTCCGCCAACCCGTCCGCCGCCAGAAAATAGGCGAAATATCGATAGAATCCGCCGCAGTTGTCCTCGAATTCGATCAATGCCTCCATGAATGCTTCCTTATCGGAAGCGGCGATATCGGTTCGCCCCAACCATAGGACGATCGCTTCCCGCCAGTGGGGAGAAAAAATCGGGCGGCGGGAGGGGGCGGGGGTGAGGAAAAAACGCCAGTCTGCAATTGCTTGGGCGGCAAAATATTCCTGAAATGTGGGATGATAGAAGGCGTAAATTGGTTCTCCCGTTACGGGGGAAACGCCGACTTGATTCAGCCATCCCAGTTGCAGGGCGAGAGCCAACAATTCGATATCTTCGTTTTGAAAAACGGTGGAAATTAAGGAAGTATCAAACCGAAATTTATTTTGATCGCGACATAACGCCCGTTTCGCCAATTCTGCCAAACCGCGATCAAGGTGATATTGTTGAATCGGAGTGGTGGGGAAGCGATCGCACTTCCACTGGTAAATCGCCCGGGTGAATTGTCGGTAGAGGGCGGCTTTGGTGGCGGGGAGGTTGCCCGACATCAGCCCCCAGCAGCGACACAGCAACGCCAGCCGCAGGGGATTTTTTACCGCGTCCCGGATGCGGCTGCGTTCCGGTTTCTGCAATTCCCGACAGAGGCGATCGCCCAATTTTGGATCGGATTGAAACCAGCCTCGGATGAAGCGATCGGTTTCTTTGAACGGCAAATTTCGATAGGCGGTGAAGTCTTCGAGGGGATTTCGTCCGCCGTCCCAAATGTTGAGGCGGCAGGTGAGGAGGATGTGGGCGTCGGCAAGCCAACCCCGCAACTGGCGGGCGATCGCACTCAACCCGTCTCCCGCAATTTCATCGACTCCATCCAGCAGCAGCCACACCCGCCCGGAGTTAAATTGGGCGGCGAATTCGGACTTCAATTCGGGGGGTACGGAGACTTGATGAATGATGACTTTTAACCAATCATTTAATAGGTGGGATTCGAGAGCGGTTTCTGACAAATCTGCAAGGGAAACCCAAATCGGAAGTAACTGATTTTCCAATAGTGCGATCGCCATCCGTTGCAAAAGGGTGGTTTTTCCCGCCCCCGGTTCCCCGACGATCGCGATCCGTTGCGGTAATTTCGCCTGCAAACACTGCCGTAAAAATTGTTCGGGAGAAATGGCGTTTTGGTCCGCTTCCGGTTCGTAAAATTCCGAGCCGCGATCGGCTTCTAAATCGAGATCGCGGCGTTCCCGGCGGGGGCGTTCCACCAAACCGACGGGAAGGTAAATTTCGTTCAATTCAAAGGCGATCCCGTCCCCCACCGTCAGGGGATTTGTCGTCAGCCGTCTGATTCGCTGGGCTTCCAGGTTTTCGCGACAGAAATTCCACCAGCGATTATCGCCCGTTTCGGTGGGTTGGGATGGGGGGGATTTGCGGCGTTCCCACTCGCTTTCAAAGCGGTTTAAAATGGCGTCGCGATCGCTCCTATTATACCAGAAATTAATACTAAAATGCCAGGTTTCCGAACCCTGTCGGGACGGGCGGTGATCCTCCAAAATGCCCAAAAAATCTTCGAGGCGGGCGAGGGATTCTTTGATGTGGGCGGCGGTGAGGGGAATGTCGGCTATTTTTGATAGGGATACCAAAAATCTGATTTTGGTTCGGATGATCAGTTGGCGATCGCTTTTCCAGGCGGTTTTGATGTTCGCACGCAGGCGATCGAGTTCGTTTTCGTCCCCGTCTATGTCGCCATTGCCATAGTCCAACAGCAACGTCAGAAGCTGCCGGGTTCGCTTTTTCGTTTCGGGGCCGTAACTGGGGCGCGGCATCGGCAAATGGGGGCGGCTCGGCTCAATTTGATTATAGAATATCGAGTCGATCAAAGCCAATCCGACCTTCCGTTGTTGCGCTTGAGCGCCTTTTTTGATGCCGTGTAGCGGGGCTAAAGCCCAACAACGAGGGGGGGATTGTTGTTGCGCTTTAGCGCCGGGACTCAAGCCCGACAACTTGATCGATTGTTTTGATAATTTAGTAGGCCGTCCGGTCGAATTTTGTAATCACCCAAACTGCATGGATCGCCCCCGGCAGCCATGCGAGTAATGTCAGCAGAATGTTGATCCAAAATGCGGAACTCAAGCCCACGGTCAAAAAAACGCCGAGGGGGGGAATCAAGATTCCCAGGATAATTCGCAGCAGTTTCATAATAAATTTCGTTTTCAGTCTGGCTCTATATTTCTCTCAATTTCGACTTCAATCCCTCTATCTGGAGATGGATTTTTGTCGCCCCCATATAAGTCGAATAGCAGATGAAATGGAGCGAAAAAAGTTCTAAAATGCGGCACAGGCGGGATATTCTCGACCCTTTGACAACAAAAGTAATGGAATAAAAACTTATGATCGTAACAGCTTTGACCCTGCTGGGGACGGCTTTGAGTTTGCTGGTGGTCGATATTATTTTGCCGGGGGTGGATTTGGCGACCTTTCCGGCGGCTTTGATCGCGGCGGTAGCCATCGGTGCGATCAATGCGATCGTGAAACCGGTGCTAGAATTTTTTGCCTTGCCGCTGAATGTATTGAGTTTGGGGGCATTTTCTCTGGTCGTCAACGGCGTTTGTTTCCTGCTGGCATCGGTGGCAGTTCCGGGATTTAAAGTCAGCGGTCCGCTGTCGTTCTTTTTGGGGCCGATCCTGCTGTCGGCGGTCAACACATTTTTAAGCCGCTATTTGGCGGAAAAATATCCCCAAATGTCTGCTGCCAACCCTTCGGCGGACGAATCCTGATGTCGGACGAGGGCGGGGGAAAGTGCGATCGCGGACTGGAAAATTTCACCCTTTCTCGAAAATATTAATTTTCCCCGTGTCGTCCCCCCGTCGCATCTATCTCCGGGTAGAGTCAGCCGAATTCCCCCCCGTTCAACTTCAGACTTTGGGGGGATGGACGGTGGGAACGATAACGGAGACACTGAGGCTATCCGCAGGATATACGAAATTAGAGAAAATCTCAGAATTAGGACACAATTCAAAATGATATTGTCGGATGGAATAAATTTTACAGATCATTGTCACTGGCTGGCTCAGATTTTGGTGGAACCGCAGATAGACGCTGCGGACGAGACCGCCATTTTTGTCAGCGGGCCGCAGTTTTTCACCGCCCTGATTTCCGGGGTGGTGTTGGCGTTCGCTTTCCAACTGCTGCTGACGAATTTGGGGGTGGCGACCGGGATATCGATGGCGGGGGGATCGTCGTCGAATTCCAAGCACAATTCCCAGGATTCCGGTGTCGGGAGTACGATCCGAAAAATTGGCTTCACGCTGGGCTTGGGGACGTTAATTAGCGTGACGATCGCCATCTTTTTCGCCAGTTTGCTGGCTGTCAAATTGACGCTGTTCGTCTCCATTTTGGCGGGGGCGATCGTCGGTTTGGTGATCTGGGCAACCTATTTTTCCCTGCTGGTTTGGGTGAGTTCCACCACCGTCGGATCGCTGATCGGGTCGGTGGTGAATACCGCGACTTCGGGATTTCAAGCCCTATTTGGAACAGCGGTTGCCGCCTTCGGGGCGAAGACAGCCCAACGCCAAGTCGTCTCCACTGCAGAAGCCGCCACGGCCGCGGTTCGCAAGGAATTGACGGCGGGGATCGATCCGATGGGCATCCGGGAACGGGTGGAAGATTACATCGAATCCCTGAAGCCGCCCCAGTTGAATTTGGGCGAGATCCGCTCGGAAATCGAGCACATTCTCAGCGATCGCGACCTGCAAGATCTCTCCAAAGAAAACCTTCCCGAAATCAGCCGTCAGATGTTCGCGGACTTGCTGGCCGATCGCACGGATTTATCCCGTCGCGAAGTCGATCGCATCGCCAAAGAATTGGAAAAATCCTGGAATCGGGCGACCGATCGCCTCCCGGAACGCGATCGCATTTCGGAGTTCACCGACTACCTGAAATCCGCCTCCCGGGAAGGCCTGCTGGGGCGAGAATTTACCGATAAATTGGACGCGGTGATCGAGGAAATGCGGAAACGCCGCCGCTCCCAAACTCCGGGGCCGGTTTCCCACGCTTTAACCCAGGGAATGCACAGTTTGATGGGAATCGTGATGGGCCGCACCGACCTCTCGGACATGGACGTGGAGCAGATCGTCGGCCAACTCAAACGGCTGAAATCTCAGGCGGGAGAACAGGGCAACAAACTCGCGCTCCAGTTCGGCGGCGGGGAAGAGGAAGAACCCGAAAATACCGTGCGACGGGACGTGGAAAATTATATCCTCAACGCCTACCCCTGGCAGTTGCGATCGCCCAATTTGGAGGTGGAATTCCGCGATTTGCTGTTCGACCCCCAGGCGGAACCGGGGGCGGTGGTGGAAGCCCTGGAACGGCTCGATCGCACCGATTTCGCCGACTTACTGAATCGAAAGGGACTGTTCACCCGCGATCGCGTCCGCACCCTTTCGCTGCTGATGGACGGCATCCGCCTGGAGGCCCTGGCGGTGGCCCGGGCGGCGGAAGAGCGGGAGCGGGAGATCGAACTGATGGCGGAGGTAGACCGCTACCTGTTCACGGCTTCCCCGGCGGGGTTGAGTCCCGAGAGCATCCACCTGCATTTCGAGCCGATTTTGGCCGATACCGAGGCGGACGATCACGCCACGCTGCAACGGCGCCTGGCCTCCCTGGACCGCCAGACCTTGGAGTTGATGCTGCAACGGCGGGGCGATCTGGGCGTCACGGAAATCGCCACCATCGCCACGGAATTGGAAAAAGCCCGCGATCGCGTTTTGCAAGAATCCTACGAGCGGGACGAGGCGGCGAAGGTGAAGGCTGAGGCCCAGTGGTCTCGGGTGCAGGCGTACCTGAAAAATACCGGGCGGGAAGAACTCAACCCCAACGCGATTTCTCGGGAACTGAAGCTGCTGCTCGATGACCCCCAGGCGGGGGCTAAGGCGCTGCGGGCGCGGGCGTCCCGGTTTGATCGCCAGACGCTGGTGCAACTGTTGGGCCAGCGACAGGATCTCAGCGAGGAACAGATCGAAGATGCGATCGACTCGGTGGAACGCTCCTGGATGAAGGTCCGCAGTGCCCCCGAACGTCTCTCGCAGCAGGCACAGCAGCAGTACGACCGCGCCACGTCGGCGATCGCGGATTACCTGCGAAATACCGGACAACCGGAGTTGAACCCCGAGGGCATCCGCCGGGACCTGATGCTGCTGCTCAAAGAGCCGGAAACCGGGGGGCGGGCGATCTGGCGCCGTCTGGCGATGATGGACCGGGAGACGCTGGTGCAGTTGCTCTCCCAGCGGGACGACCTGTCCGAACGGGAGGTCAACCAAATTATCGACGAAGTGTTCTTCACCCTGCGGACCATCGCCAGGACGCCCCGGCGGATGGCGCTGCGGACTCAGGAAAAAGTGCAGAATTTCCAGGAGTCCCTGGCGGATTATTTGTGGAGTACCGACCGCGAAGAACTCAACCCGGACGGCATCCGCCGCGACGTGAAATTGTTGCTCCAAGATCCGCGCGGGGGAATGGAGAATTTGAAGTGGCGACTGGCCGCGATCGATCGCGATACGTTGGTGCAGTTGCTCTCCCAGCGTGAGGATCTTTCGGAGGAAGAAGTCAACCACATTATCGATCGCATTTTGATGGTGCGGGATGAGGCGATCGCCCAAATTGAAAGTATCCAACATTGGGTTCAGTCCATCATCGACCGGATTCTCAATCGGATTCGCAACTACTTGAATGATTTGGAACGTCCCGAATTGAATTATGAGGGAATTCGGGAGGATATCCGCACGTTATTCGACGACCCGGAAGCCGGGTTTGAGGCTCTGCGCGATCGCCTGTCCCAGTTCGACCGCGATACTTTGATCGCCCTGCTGAGTTCCCGGGACGACATTTCCGAGGCGGACGCCAACCGCATCGTCGAGCAGATCGAACGCACGCGCAACCGGATTTTGCAGCGGGCCGAACGGTTGCAAAAACAGGCTCAATTGCAGCTTGAGCGGGTGCAGCAGGAGGCGCACCACCAAGCCGAAGAAACGCGCAAGGCGGCCGCCGCCGCGTCCTGGTGGCTGTTTTTGACCGCCCTCGTTTCCGCGATCGCCGCGGCGGGTGCGGGCGCCATCGGCGTGACCATTTAAACTGACCGGCAATCCCCCGAATTTTCGGGGGATTTTGATTCGGTTTGGTCTGACGAAAAACGCAATCAAAAAATAGACTGGGATTCTTACCGGTAAAACTGATGGCTAATCAAATCGAATTAAAACTATTTGCTCCTTACAATAAAGAAGCGACCTTGATGGGGAGTTTTTCGGATTGGAAAGAAATTTCAATGGGGAAGGACGATCGCGGGTATTTTCGCGCCGAGGTCGATTTGGAGGATGGGACTTATCATTATAAATTTCGGGTGCGATCGAAGAGCGATTTTATCGGCTTTGACGAGTGGGTTGATATCATCGACCCCTACGCCACCGAAGTCGAACCGTCCGAGCAAAATGGGGTGATACGCATCCAGGACGGCTGCAGAATCGTCGATACCTACGTTTGGAAATATGACGATAAACCGCTGCCGAGCGATCGCGAATTGGTGATTTACAAACTCCACGTCCACGACTTCACCGGGGGAGAAGACGACCCCGATTCTCGCGGACAGTTTAAACACGTCACCGAAAAGTTGGACTATCTGAATGAATTGGGAATTAATGCGATCGAATTGATGCCCGTTTCCGAATATCCGGGGGATTACAGTTGGGGATACAACCCCCGCCACTTTTTTGCGATCGAATCCAGTTACGGTTCCACGATGGAATTGAAACAACTGATCGACTGCTGTCACAAATTGGGAATCCGAGTCTTTTTTGACTGTATTTACAACCACGCAGAAATGGAGCATCCCCTCACACAAATCGACTACAATTATTGGTTTAGTGCCAACCCAACCGACCCCGATAACAGTTGGGGGCCGGAATTTGACTACGAACATTATGACGACAATCTCAACGTCAAACCCGCGTGGCAATACATCGGCGACAATGCCGAATATTGGATCAAAGAATATCACATCGACGGCATCCGCTACGATGCTGCCAAACAGTTAAATAACTACGAATTCATGTATTGGATGGTGGATAAAACCAAGCAATTTGCGGGCATGAAACCGTTCTACAATGTCGCCGAATGTATCCCAGAAAATCCCAGTATCACCAACTACGACGGCCCGATGGACGGGGCTTGGCACGAAAGTTTTTCCCGCACCATCGTCGCCCATTTGTGCGGGGAAAAGTTCGATTTGGAAGAACTTAAAAATAGTCTCGACGGCCGCCGCCAGGGATATTTGGGGGCGAGTAACATGGTCAATTACATCAGCGTCCACGATCGCGAACGGTTGATGGTGGAACTCGGAGAACGGGGAATTCTGCACGATGCCGCCTTCAAGCGGGCGAAATTGGGGGCGGTTTTATTGATGACGGCGGTGGGAATTCCGATGATTTGGATGGGGGAAGAATTCGGAGAGTACAAACCCAACACCATCGAACCGACGAAACTCGACTGGCGGCTGTTGAAAAATGAAAATAATTCGAGTTTATTTGACTACTACCGGGGAATGGTTCAACTCCGCCGCAAAACTCACGCCCTCTACACGGAAAATATCGAGTTTTTCTACGAGGATGAAGAAAGCTGGGTTTTCGCCTACACCCGCTGGAACGACGAAGGTTCGAGAGTGGCGGTGGTGGCGAATTTTTCGGACAATTATCTCGCCGGTTACGCCGTCCCGAATTTCCCCGCAGGCGACACCTGGCACGAGTGGACTCGGGATTACGAAATCGAGACGGGAAACAATGAATTAGTTCTCGATCTCCCCGAATACGAAGCCCAGGTGTTTGTCAATTCTTGAAATTGATATCAACTCCGCTTGTCTGACCGCCCCCCTTTGCGATATAGCAATCTGGAACCATTTGTAAAATTGTCCGGCCCCCAAACCCCCAATCCTGGGGGCTTTGATTAGTTGTTATATCAAGTCCGTTTGAATACTTACACAATCATTCGAGGACAGGCAACAGGCAAGAGGCAATAGGCAAAAGTTTTAAGCGGCTTCAGAAGATGGCACCCAGGAATCATAACTGTTTGAGCGGACATAATATTAATTATTAGTTTTTAATGCAAAAAATCCAACCCCAAATTTTAGAGTTGGAAATATGCCTATCTCAAGCCGTAAAAAACTATTGTTTTTCAATTTCTTTTTTTGCGGCTTCTTTCACGTTCTCAACCGAGTGTTGAAAAGCAGCTTCGGTTTGCTTCGCTTGCCCTTCGGCTTTCTGTTTGGGATCGCCGGTCACTTCGCCGACCATTTCCTGGGCTTTCCCTTCCAGATTTTTCATCGTCGCTTCGGTTTTTCCGTCCGGACTCATAAATCCTCCGCGTTATAGCGTCTTCGGTGTAAATGTAAATTCTTCAAATTTCATTTACCATTTATCACTTACCTACAGTTTAGCGACCTCATCCCTACTCTACCTCTGTCAGAAGGTAGACTTCAGGTCGGCAACCCGGCCTGTTTTAGGCTTTCCAAATCCAGGTCGAATCGGGTGGCGATCGCATCCAAAATCTGCCGTTCTTCTGGCGTGATGATGCCGTCGCTGATGGCGACGTGGTAGCACTGAATCAGCAGCGGGGGCGCGAAGTCTGCGTGCAACTGTTCCAGGAGTTCCGGGAGGGTTTGGGCGTGTTCCAGGTCGTCGGAAATTGCCGCGATCGATTGGGCGCTCAGTTGGGAATCTCGCAATTCTGATATCAGTTCGGCGGGGGTGCGATCGGGATAGCTGGCGCGAATTTGACAGACCAAAATTCGCTCCATGATCGTTTTCTGAAGTCCCAAATTTTCCAGGTAGGCTTCGTTTTCCTGCCGGAAGGTTTCGGCTGTTAGAGGTGCCGCTTCCGGGTCGAGTTTCGCCTCGTAAAACCGACAGGCCGCGTAGCCGAGGGCGTACAGCATCACCGCGTTGGAAGAGGCGCCGACGATCGCCCCCAAACCGGGGATAATTTCCACCCAGCTCAACCCCAATTTCAAAGCGTTCGAGCCCCCCAATGACAGGCCGAAAATCGCCAACACTTCGCCCCGGCGGGCGGGGGATTTCAGGTCTAGACCGTAGGCCGCCGCGACTTGATAAATGGTTTCGGCTTGCAGCCTCGCCGTGGTGGCGAGTTCCACCGCAAATAGGGCGGCGGCGATGGGGGGGATCAGGTTCGTCGCCAATCCGATTCCGGCCGCGGAAATGGCTTTTTCCACCATGATGCGGTGGGCGATTTGGTTGGGGGTTTCCCGGGGATATTTTTGTTTGAGGGCGGCGACTTTCGCCTCCGCTTCTGCCACGTTCACTTCCCCGAGCAACACCATCAGCCAGTCGGTCCCGAAGCGCCGGGAGAGCCATTGTAAAAACGGATTTTGGGCGATCGCCTCCATCATGCCGCCGGTCCCTTCCGCCACGCAGTCGAGCCATTTCAGCGCCTCTGCAGACGCGGTATCCACGACTCCCGCCATCGCCCGTTCCACCTCCGCCGGGAGTGGCAAATCCAAAGCGGGAAATTGGGGGGCGCGATCGTCGCCAGAAGATGAATTCGTCATATTTTCTCTATTGAATGCGTCAATTTTTGGGGATTGAAAAAAATTCGCGATCGCTCAGTCGAGATCGTGCCAGCGGTCGGAGGGTCCGGGCGATCGCTTCCGGGGCCTCGACTCGGAATCATGATTTCGACCGCGGCGGAATACATCCCACGGGCACGGTCTATTTTGAACTTTCCCGCAGGCACCACACACACCCATCCCTTCTCCGTAGGGACACCATCTCAGTCGTCGCATCGGTTCTCGCAGTTCGCAATCCAATCTGACGGTTGACCCCAATATTATACAACCAAAATTCCCGCCGCGATCATCTCTGCCTGCGGGCAGATATTTGGGCAGTTTATCACCCCAGATAGAAGTCTTTAGATCTCAAAATGATAGCATGATCTTATCTTTCAAAACCCTTAAATTTACACCCAAACAAGACAGCTAAAACCGCGATCGCCGGTTCAATTTGACACGATTAACGAGGAAATATAATCCATGTGGCTTCAGAGATTAGCCAGATTTGGCTACGGGACAAAAGGGGCAGTTTATATCCTCATCGGAGTGCTGGCAATTCTGGCGGCATTCACCGCCAAAGGAAAAACGACGGATACGAAAGGTGCCCTCCACACCATCGCCGCCCAACCCTTCGGACAATTGCTATTGATATTGGTCGCCGTCGGCCTGATCGGATATACGATCTGGCGTTTCGTCCAGGCGATCGCCGATCCGGATCGCAAGGGAAATGACGCCAAAGGAATTGTGACGCGCATCGGTTACGCGATCAGCGGTCTGATCTACGGCGCGTTGGCGTTCAACGCGGCACTTTTGGCCTTCGGAAATTCCGGCGGCGGGGGAAATTCCAAGGTGACTTGGACGGCCCGCATCCTGGCGCAACCCTTCGGACGGTGGTTAATCGGGGCGATCGGAATTGTCATCATCGGGGTGGGATTGTATCGCATTTACAAAGCCTACCGAATCAAATTCCGCAAGCGTTTAAATTTGCGCGAATTGGATGCGGATCAACAAAGTCAGGTGGTGAACGTTTGCCGATTCGGCATCAGCGCGAGAGGGTTCGTTTTTATAATGTTGGGGATATTTTTACTCCAAGCCGCCTATCAGTCCGACGCCAGCAAAGTCGAGGGATTGGACGGCTTGTTGAACTCGATCGCACGGCAGACTTACGGACAGTTTCTCCTGGCTTTGGTCGCCGCCGGTTTGGTCGCCTACGGGATCTATATGTGGGTGCAGGCTAGATACCGACTGATTCGGGCGGCGGCAGTTTCTTAATGCAAAAAAAAGGGACTGATTCATTCAGTCCCTTTTCACCCATCCCTCAATACAAAACTTTATTGAGATTTAGGCGCGACCCGCTTGGGTTCCTTCCGCCGGAGGTTTGCCGATATATTCGCTACTCGCGCCCGCATTCATCGGTTTAAACTCGGATTTTGAGACACCGCAGACGGGACACTTCCAATCGTCGGGAATCGCACCGAACGGAGTCCCGGGTTCGATGCCGGAGTCCGGATCGCCCTTAACAGGATCGTAAATATAATCACAGGAAGTACATTTATATTTTTCCATTATCGTGTTCTCCAAATCGATTCATTCTGTGAACAAATTAACAGAAAAAATACCGTCTGCAAATCTATCTCAGAGGTGATTTAGTTACACTTATCTATGCCGTCGAATAGAGACAAATTTCCAATTTTTATCAAAATCAGACCGCCGGCACGAGTGGGAAACTCCGCCCTCAACCCGGGCCGGGGCGGGCGAACTGGCATCCGCATCAAGCCGAATAAGAATCGGACTCCCGGTTGTCCGAAAACAACCCCAACGCCGGACCCAAAAGGGCGCCGAAAATAAAGCCTCCGGCGTGGGCCCAGTAGGCGACGCCGCCGTTCTGCATTCCCACACTCGCCGGGACTTGCAGCATCGAAATACCGTTGAAAGCCTGTTGGACGAACCAGAACCCGAGGAAAAATAGGGCGGGAATTCTGACCGTATAGAAAAAGAAACCCAACGGCAAAAGGGTGATAATTTTCGTCTTGGGAAACTTGAGAATATAGGCCCCCATCACCCCCGCGATCGCGCCGCTCGCCCCCAAGGACGGCACGGGCGATTCCATTGCAAAATACCACTGCGCCAGGGATGCCAAAACGCCGCAGCCGAGATAAAAGAGAATGAACTTGACGCGCCCCAACTCTTCCTCGATGTTGTTCCCGAAAATCCACAAAAATAACATATTAAAGCCCAGGTGCATGAAACCCGCGTGGAGAAATTGGGCCGTGATCAATGTCAATGACTCCGGCACCGGCTGGCCGATATCGGCGCCGTTAAAACTGGCGGTCAACTCTTTCGGCACGACCGCGAAGACGTGGAAAAAACCGTTCAATTGAGCCGGGTCGAGGCTCAATTCATAGAAAAATATGAGGACGTTGGCGATGATGAGCGCGTAGGTGACGACGGGCGTGATGCGGGTCGGATTTTCGTCTCTGAGGGGGACCATGCAGTTATGATTTAGAATTAACGATTACAATTCGTTGTTGCCCTTTAGCGCTGCTCCGGAGGGGCTAAAGCCCAACAACAATTGTCGGGGCGTTGTTGCCCTTTAGCGCTGCTCCGGAGGGGGCTAGAAGCCCGACAACCTAGGCGTTAGCCGGGACGGAAGTTTTGTTGCGATCGCCACTACTTTCGACCCGTTCCCCTTCGATAAAGGAGCGCAGCATCCAGGCCATTTCTTCGTGCTGTTCCATCAAACCGGTCAGGAAATCGGCCGTCCCCTCATCGTGGAACGAGTCCGAACACTGGTCGATATGTTCCCGCAAATTCCGGATAATTTGTTCGTGATCCGTCACCAGACGGCGGACCATTTCGTTGGCGTCGGGGAGGTCGCCGGGATGTTCCCGAATCGTCGCCAAATTCAGAAATCCCTGGGCCGTCCCGACGGGAAAGCCGCCCAACATCCGCACCCGCTCGGCGCATTCGTCGATGTTGATAGTCAAAGCTTCGTAATGTTCTTCCCACAGTTGATGTAGCGTTCTAAACTGGGGGCCGACCACATCCCAGTGGTATTTTTTGGTTTTGACCAACAACAGGTACAAATCGGATAAGTCCGTATTTAATAGTCCAATTACACTTTGACGTTGTTCTTCTGTTAAACCAATATTTAACGTAGCCATAATTAAAAAATTCCCGGTTGACACCTTTTTCATTAGAACAAAGTCACCCACCTGAAAGCATCTGTCCGGTGAGTGACCTTGCACCGGGAAGGTCGCCCTTTTGGAATAGGTCACAAGGGAGGGGAGGGGGGGCAGGGAGGCAGGGGAGGCAGAGGAGGCGGAGGAGGCAGGGGGGGCAGAGGAGGCGGAGGAGGCAGGGGAGGCAGGGGGGGCACAGGAGGCAGAGGAGGCAGAGGGGGCAGAGGAGGCAGAGGAGGCAGAGGAGGCAGAGGAGGCAGAGGAGGCAGAGGAGGCAGAGGAGGCAGAGGAGGCAGACTCCCCAATCATCTTTAGATGATTTTGGCTATTAGCTTGGGAATTGATTCCCAAGCGGTCTGGATGTCTCACCCTCCGCTCCCTCCGCTCCCTCCGCTCCCTCC